>NZ_CATWFF010000025.1 GCF_958350005.1 uncultured Megasphaera sp.
GTTCATTGCAGTCGTGGAGTATGTATAATATTACCTCTTGATATACACTGCTATTAAATTGTTGAATAGAACCGTAATGATTGGAAATGTGATTTCAATCTGTAATGAGGCGCCTCTTGCATTGAAATATATTTGTTAACAGAACAAGTATTGACTACATGGATGTAGATACAGGGAGGGGAACTCATATGAAGGGGTTGTCACGTTTTCAGACGACCAACAAATATTGGTCGTTGTTCATGCTATACATGGGATTTTGCGTTGCTTACATCGACCGGACAGCAATTAATCTGTCCTTAAGTGCCATCGGTCAGGAATTCGAATTGTCACCGGCGACGCTGGGGATTGTACTCAGTGCTTTCTTTATCGGGTATACGCTGATGCAGCTGCCAGGCGGCTATATTGCTGACCGCATTGGCTCTAAAAAGGTTATCATGCTGTCCCTGTCCTTTTGGTCGATCTTTACACTGGCTACGGGATTTACGTATTCATTGACAGCGTTGCTCATTGTACGTTTTTTATTTGGTCTGGGAGAAGGATCGTTTCCGCCGGCTTCATTTCGGGGCATTGCCGAATACTTTCCTCGAAATGAACGGGCCAAGATGGCAGGTGTCCTCGTATCTTCCAACTATGTAGGCAGTGCGGTAGCTCCACTTATCGTCGTGCCGCTCATGCTGTTCCTGGGATGGCGAGGCATGTTTCATGTACTTGGCGTCTTTGGCTTTGCCTATGTATTTTTTTACTGGCTCCGGATTCAGCAGGTCCAGGAAAACGAACATCCGGAAGCGCAGAAAAAGAAGATTGATGTGCGAAGTGTTATTGGCCTGCCGATTCTGTGGAAACTGCTCATTGCCTGGTTTGCACTGAGCCTGATCAACAAAGGACTCGATTCCTGGATGCCCACGTATTTGCTGACTGTACGGCATCTGGATCTGAAAGCCGTCGGCATGCTGACCCCGCTGCCATTTATTGCTGCTGGTATATCTACAGCTGTCAGCGGCTATGTGATGGAACATTTTTTTGACAAGAAAGAGACTTATTTACTGGCCGGCTGTGCTGTATTGACTGCAGTGTTCCTGTATTTTATGTATCATGCCGAAGTCATTTCCCAGGTCATTGCTTTTCAGTGTCTCGTATATTTTTTCAAATCTTTCGTCTTGGGATGCGTGCTGGCACTGCCCCTTAAATTACTGCCTCAGTCCGTGGCCGGTTCTGCAGTCGGACTGATCAATCTGGGCGGACAGGCAGCTGGATTTATTTCGCCAGCCCTCATCGGCTTTATCATTACTGCTTTTAACGGCTCTTATAACGCTGTATTTGTTTTTCTGATTATTGCTGCCTGCTGTTCGGCAATCGCTAGTTTGAGCATTGGCAGAAGAAGGCAGGAAGCATTACTTTAAATATGTATAAACAGTAGTATAACAGGGAGGTATGTATGATGAACAACGAACGGATGGACATGGTAAAGGCGTATATTGAAGATCATCGGAAAGAAATGCTTGCGAAATATGAAGAGCTTATTAACTTGAAAGATTTCTGGCGCGATGCTGAGGACGTCAAGGCTGTGGGAGAATGGCTGAAAAACGAATTTGAAGCCGAAGGATTTTCCTGTGAGTTAATTGACATGGATCCACGGGCTGGTCGGGTCTTGATGGGCACACTGGGAGCGGACCGGCCGGGAAAGGCAATATTATTCAGCGGTCACATGGATACGGCACTGGCTTCGGATCTCTATCCGGATAATCCGTTCCGTATTGAAGATGGTAAGGCCTATGGCCCTGGTGTGCTGGATATGAAAGGTGGTATCTTGATTTCCCTGTATGTCGTCAAGGCACTGAATGCCGTTGGCTATACGGACAGGCCTCTGAAAATCCTTTTTGCTCCCGATGAAGAAGGGCTGCACTGTTATACGGATACGGCCAATTTTATTCGCACTCATTCGACAGGCTGCCTGTTTGCGCTGAATATGGAAACGGGCCTTCTGAATAATGCTCTGGCCGTAGGCCGGAAAGGACGCCTCGGCATCGATGTCTTTGTTACAGGAAAATCTGCTCATGCCGGCGCCGATTTTCTGGCAGGCATCAGCTCTATTGAAGAAATGGCTCACAAAGTATTGGATTTCCAGGCCCTGACAGATCTGGACAAAGAGACGACTGTAAATACAGGTGTCATTAAAGGCGGTACCATTCCTAATGCCGTACCGGCAGAGTGCATGTGTTCATTGGATATTCGTTTTAAATCTATGAGCGAACTCGAACGTATCCGCAAGGCCGTTGCAGAAATCTGTGCCAAGAACTATGTTGAAGGCACGACGTGTACTTTTAAAGAATTAAACTTGTTTACGCCTTTTGAAACAGATGATGCGATAATGAAACTGTTCGACTTTATGAAAAAGACGGCTGAAACGTACGGCCTTCCGGAAACATCACCGGCTCAGGTTGGCGGATGCTCGGATGCTACGTATATTCAGCTGGCTGGGATCCCTGTCCTGTGCTCCTGCGGTATCCGCGGCGAATGGAATCATACACTGCGGGAATATGGTGTCGTTGCATCGCTGTATGAACGCGTTGCCTGGTATGCGGCAGCCGTTCTCGATTCGAATGAACTGCAGTTTTAAGCGGTAAAGGAGAGATAGTATGGATTACAACAGCATTATTAACAGTCCGGGATTATGGGCTGTCTCCAGTTTGATGATTATTGTCCTGCTGGTTTCTGCCGGAATTTATGTCAAACTGGCTTTATCAGAAGCCGATAAAATTGGCCTGGAACGCAAACGGTGCATTGCTGGCCTGCGTTCGGCCATGATTACCGCTATTGGTCCGTCCCTGTCTCCTGTCATCATAGCCTTTGCGCTGATCGCTGTCATTGGCGCACCGACGACATGGATGCGCATGAATGACGTCGGTGCAGCAAGAACGGAGATTGCCGTCATCGCACTGGCTGCTAAAGTGATTGGCCTGGATCCGCAGTCTCCTGATTTTGGCCTCCAGGGATTTATGTACGGCGTATGGGGCATGGCACTGAATAACTTCGGCTGGATGTTTGTTACCCTGCTGCTGACGCCGGGTATGAGTAAGTATGTGGCGGCGCTGAACCGCAAATATAATCCGGCCTGGATCAAACTGATGCTGTCTGGTGCTACTGTTGGCCTGTTTGCGTACCTGACATCGGTTCAGCTCGTTTCTCTGAAGCCTGGATTATGGTGTGCTACTGCCGTATCGGCTGTCAGCATGCTGGCCATATCCCGTATTTTTGCCAGTCATGCCAGACTGCAGGAGGTGGCCCTGGGGATTTCCATGCTCATCGGCATGTTTGTGACGACAGCTATTTTTGGATGATACAACTGTGAGGAGGATATATTATGTTAGGTGGAGACGGATTGACCTACAATCAGCGTGCCATTCGCATTGGCTCAGCTGTCATGATCGGCGGGATTATCGCTAATTTTGCGCCGGCCTTATACCTGTATCTGGCGTATGGCCTGATTCCCCCATTGCCGGATATTGTTAAAGTCTGGACGGTTTGTGCCGTTACCTTTGGGATTTCCTGGATTATTCAGCCTATTACGTACTTCAGTTTGCTTGGCCCCAGCGGCGAATACATTGGCTGGATTGCCGGCAGTAATGCCGATATTCGCTGTCCCGGCGTTGCCATGGCTCAGAAAGCCGCTGGTGTTGAAGCAAGTACGCCTGAAGGAGATGTTATCTCGACGATTGGCATTGCCGGTACAGTTTTTACATCCGTTACGATTGTTACAATTTTTGTTCTGTTGGGACAGAGCATTCTGGAAATATTGCCGCCCTTTGTTACCAGCTCTTTCAAGTATGTCCTGACTTCGGTTTTTGGTGCTGTCTATGTACAGCTGGCCTGTAAGAATCTCGGCATGGGAGCGTGGACAATCATTGGCGCCGTCGTCATATCCTATCTCTGGCAGACAGCCCATCTGCCGGGCTGGATTCTGAATATCGTCATCATTGCCATGGGGATTCTCATTGCCCGGTATTATTTTGTAAAAGCCAGTAAAAAAGCGATGTAATCGATCTGACGAATACGATTTTTGTTGCGTATAATACGGGCACAGATGGTGTGTGTTGGTGATATGGTGCAGGCAATTTCCAATCATACCTGCTTTTAGTGTACAACATAACAGAGTATCTGATCGGTGTAGCGGTATAGTAGAGCGGCGTCTGCATGTAGATGCCCGTGATGGTACATAATAGAGAAGCGTAAAAAACACTCGTTCCAACAGTACAGGATGGCTGTTGGAACGAGTGTTTAGTATTTCATAATATTCTGGAAAATGACGGGTTTATCTGTTTGGTTGGTATAAGAGTGAGCGACATTGGCGCGGAAATTGATTTTTGCCGGCGCCTGCAGGGTGAAGGTTTGCTCTTCTACCTGCAAGGTCAGCGTCCCTTCGGTGACAATGACATATTCTTCCGTAGCGCTGCGATGGGCATCTGAATGATGCGAGGCGCCGGGCTTGAGAATAATGTAGAAGTATTCAAAGCCGCTGAGAGGATTGAAGGGAAAAATATTATACAGCAGCATTTTATTATCTTCATCGCAGACGGGCTGAATATCGGTGAGAATCTGTACAGCCTGATATTGCTGCGTCGGTTCATTCAGCAGAGAAGACAGGGAAATCTGCAGGCCCTTGGCGATTTTCCACAATACGGAAATCGTCGGCACTGAGACGCCGCGCTCAATTTGTCCCAGCATGGTTTTGCTGACGCCAGTCAGCATGGATACGTTGTCTAACGTCAGTTCCCGGTCAAAACGGATCTTTTTAAGGATTTTCCCAATATCCTTGGCCGGATCTTCCGTTGCAATGATTGGATTCGTCATACAAGTGTACTCCTAAGAATTTTATATATTCATTTTATATCGCCTTGACCATATTCGTCAAGGAACGGCTCAGTCAGTATAACATAATTGCGAAAAAAACGTTAGATGACCAATTGTGAATAAGAAGGAACGTCATTGATAGTGAATTATTGCATGTCACAATTAATTATTACATGCAATAATTAATTGTGACATGCAATAATTAATGATATAATAGTTATGTTATTTAAAATAGTATAAGTCCGTGCTTTATAGAAAGGGGAAAGGGAGGAACAGCATATTTCTCCCAATTATGATTATGTTTCCATCTAAAGAAACAATGACCATTGAATTTAAAAGTGATCGTAAATGTTTATCAGAGAATGTATTGATTGATGCGGTTGTAGGGATGGCAAATGCTGAAGGAGGAACGTTATATTTAGGAATAGAAGATAATGGAGATGTTACAGGTGTACATCCCAATCATAAACAACCTATGCATATGACTGCTTTAATTGCTGACAGGACCGTTCCGCCTGTATCTGTTCGTGCAGAGATCCTCTGCGACGAACAGAATCCTCCCGTTTTAAAATTTGAGATTCCTCGCAGTTATGCGATTGTTGCAACCCGAAGTGGAAAGATATTGCGCCGACGGCTAAATAGTAAGGGCGATCCGGAAAATCTTCCTATGTATCCGTATGAAATCAGCAGCAGATTATCTGAATTAGGAATGTATGATATGTCAGCCCAGCCTTTAGCAGGTGCCGTATTGGAAGACTTTGATTCGAATGAGATAGTTCGTCTGCGCCAGCTTATTATTAAGCAACGAGGGGAACAGGCATTATTGCAATTGAATGACGAAGATTTATGCAAGGCTCTTCACTTAGTGACGTATATAGATAATGCCCTAGTTCCAACATTAGCTGGAATGTTGCTTATTGGAAAAGAAGAAAAAATAGCGGAGCTGATTCCAGCGGCACAATATGCCTTCCAAGTAATGAAAGGCAATACTATTCGGGTTAACGAACAAGTTCGAAAACCTATGTTGGCTACATTTGAATATTTTCTTACGTTGTTAGTACCATGGAATCCAGAGAAAGAAATCGTTGATGGGCTTTTTCGGATTCCAATTCCTGAATTTGATCAGCTGGCCTTTCGAGAAGCCTTAGTTAATGCTTTTTGTCACCGGGATTATTATATGTTGGGCATGACCCGCATACTTATTAATGAAGAGGGATTAACCATTAGTAATCCTGGGGGATTTATTGCTGGTGTAACGTTGAAAAATTTGCTTTCTGTGGAACCACGCGGCAGGAATCCTGTACTGGCAGATGCATTAAAGCGTATTGGATTGGCAGAGCGGACAGGACGGGGGATTGACCAGATTTTTACAGGTTCTATTATATATGGGCGCCCTCTTCCTGATTATTCAGAGTCTAATGAATATGGGGTACAAGTGTTTATCCCCCGCGCTTTGCCAGATATACCCTTTGCAAAAATGATACGGGATGAGCAAAGTAGGACAGGAATTTCATTTTCTATACAAGCGCTTCTCGTTTTATCCATTTTACGTATACATCGTCGGTTGACGATGTCAGCACTAGCAGAGCATATGAATTTTACAGAGAGCCGTGTTAAAAGTGCGGTCCATTTTCTGATTGATCGTGGTTTTGTAGAAGCAATTGGGCAGGGACGAGGCCGTATGTATATGTTAAGTGCTAGTGTATATAAAAGAACGGATGCCTCTTTAACATATGTTAGACAAGCGGATATTGATCGAATTCGTTATCCCGAAATGATTATGAAATATATCCAGACACAAGGTAGTATTTCACGTATTGAGACTAGCGAATTACTGCATGTTTCGCCTATGCAGGCATATCGTTTATTAAAGAAGCTGTGTGAAATTGGACGAATAGAAAAAATAGGTCGTACTAAGAAAGCAAAATACATACTGAAAAATAAAGAGTCGTAAGTAAGGTATTTTTTGAACGGGCACTATGTATAGAAAATGAATTTTGATTGTGTGGAGAACGGAGAACTTCTATCCAAGAAAGCTGAAACTATCTATTTTGCCCGATTTTTGGTATAATAGAACAGATGCCCTTGTCGTTCCGGTATTGTAAGGGAGCGGCGGGTCAGTGTACAGCGATATATTCCATCGTTTATCAAAATAGCTTGAGGTGACATTGTGGACGAACAACAATCTCATAAAGTTTTGCCAGTTTGCCTGGAAAACGAAATGCAGACGTCGTATATTGATTACGCCATGAGTGTTATCATTACGCGCGCCCTGCCAGACGTGCGGGACGGGCTCAAACCTGTTCACCGCCGTATTTTGTACGCCATGCATGAAGCCGGCATGACGCCGAACAAACCGTATAAAAAATCAGCCCGTATTGTCGGGGAAGTTCTTGGTAAGTATCATCCCCACGGCGACAGCTCTGTATATGATGCCACAGTCCGTCTGGCTCAGGATTTTTCTACGCGCTATCCCCTCGTTGACGGTCATGGGAACTTTGGCTCTGTCGATGGGGACTCGGCAGCAGCCATGCGGTATACGGAAGTCCGTATGGCGCGGATTACCGGTGAAATGCTGGAAGACATTGACAAGAATACTGTCGATTTCATGCCCAACTACGACGGCTCCCTGCAGGAACCGGTCGTCTTGCCGTCGAAAATCCCAAACTTGCTGGTCAATGGTTCCGCTGGGATTGCCGTCGGCATGGCGACGAATGTTCCGCCCCATAATTTAGGCGAAGTCGTCGACGGCTGTGTTCTGCTCATCGATAACCCTGAAGCCAGTCTGGAAGAAATTATGACCAAAATCAAAGGTCCTGATTTCCCGACAGGCGCGAAGATTATGGGCCGTGACGGAATTTTAAAAGCCTATTCTACCGGCCGGGGAAGCATTAAGATGCGTTCCTGTGCGACTATCGAACCGATGAATAAAGGGAAAAACCGCATTGTCGTAACGGAAATTCCCTATCAGGTCAATAAGGCCCGGGTCATTGAATCCATTGCCGAACTGTCCCGTAACCGTGAACTCGACGGTATTACGGCTCTGCGCGATGAATCAGACCGCAAGGGCATGCGCATTGTCATCGAACTGCGGGCCGATGTCAATCCGGACATTGTACTGAACAAACTGTATAAACATACACAGCTGCAGGAAACGTTCGGCGTCATCATGCTGGCCCTCGTCGACGGCCATCCCCGCGTGCTGACCTTGAAAGAAGTACTGTCACTCTATTTGGACCACCAGAAGAACGTCATTACGCGGCGCTGCAAATTCGAACTCGATAAGGCTCTGGCCCGTGCGCATATTTTAGAAGGCCTGCTCATTGCCCTCGATCATATTGATGAAGTCATCAAGACCATTCGGGAATCGGCGACTGATGAAATTGCCAAGACGTCCCTTATGAGCAAGTTCGGCCTGAGCGAAAAGCAGGCTGTTGCTATCCTCGACATGCGTCTCCGCCGCCTGACCGGACTGGAACGGGAAAAAATTGAACAGGAATACAAGGAACTGGAAGAACGCATTGCCTATTTGCGCAGCGTCCTGGCGGATGAACACAAGGTCATGGAAATTGTCAAAACAGAGCTTCTCGATGCCAAGAAAAAATTTGCTGACGAACGGCGGACGCAGATCGTCGCTGATGCAGCTGATTTTGCCGTAGAAGACATGATTCCCGACGAACGGATGGTGCTGACGCTGACGCGGCGGGGCTATGTCAAACGCATTAACGCCAACGTATACCATACGCAGAATAAAGGCGGCCGCGGCATTAAAGGCATGGGTACGAAGGACGAAGACGCAGTTAACCACCTGCTGTATACGTCGTCTCTGCATACGGTGCTGTTTTTCACCAATTTCGGCCGCGTATACCGCCTGAAGGCCTACGAAATTCCCGAAGCCAACAGCCGCAATTCCAAGGGCATTGCTACGATCAATATCCTGCCGCTGGCTAAAGGGGAAAAGGTAAATGCCCTTATCGACCTGGATCAGGCTGATCCGACGATGAACCTGTTTATGGCAACGGAAAAAGGTCTGGTCAAGAAGACGGAACTGGGAGAATTTAAAAATGTCCGCCGCAACGGCCTGATTGCTATTTCTCTCATGGAAGGAGATCATCTGGCCAAAGTTCGCCTGACCAAAGGGGATCAGACGATTATTCTGGCTACGAAGCTGGGCATGGCCATCTGCTTCAGTGAAAGCGACGTCCGGCCTATGGGGCGCAATACCCGCGGCGTTCGCGGTATTTCCCTGGCCGAAGGAGACAGCGTCATCGGTGCAGACGTGCTGGAACCGGACTGCCAGGTCCTGACTGTGAGTGAAGAAGGCTTTGGCAAGCGCAACAATATGGATGCCTACAAGATTCAGCTCCGCGGCGGCAAAGGCGTGAAGAATTTTAAGATCACTCCCAAGACCGGCGATATTGTCGGTGTAGAAGTCGTTCACGAAGATCAGGAACTGCTCGTCATTACGACGAAAGGCATCGTTATCCGCACGGATATCGAAAGTATTGGCATTAAAAAAGGCCGCAACACGTCTGGTGTCAAAATTCAGAAGCTGGAAGGCGACGATAAAGTGGCTGCTCTCGATACGATTACCATCGAAGGCGAAGACGACGAACCACAAGGCGGGTTGTTTAAAAAATAAGATAGTGTGCATATATAAAAATACGTCAGGGCGGCAGTCCTGACGTATTTTTATGCTGTTTATCGGGTAATCATTTCCCGCGGCGCATAGCCGGTGACGCCGGCATATTCGCCTTCCAGAATTTTTACTGCAATAAACCGTCCTTCTTCATGGCCTTCTTCTTTGATCCGGACAGGATTGGCGAAGACGATGACCTTGTTTTCCCGTACCATGGCGCGGATTTTTTCCATTTCCTGGTTCTGGACCGCATGAAGAAACTCCGGAATCGTTTCTTTGTCGGGAATAACGTAGGTTCCACGCAGCATCAGATAGTGTCCTTCTGCGTCAGCGATTCCCGCCGGCCCTGGGGACTCCTCCGGCCGAGGAACCTCAGTAGGTGAATAGTTGGCAAAATCGACCTGAGTCTTCTGCGTTTCTTCGTAGCGGTGCAGGTAATAGGCAGTGAGCAGAATACAGAGAATGAGAAAAGGCATGAACAGTATTTTTGTATAATACTGGAGCTTCTTATATTTTCTGGAGTCTTCTTCATGACGCTGCAGTTCTGATTCCGGATCGGGCTGACGGAGTGCACCGGCCATGATTGCCGATAAGGGAATGCCGTAGCTGCTGACGGGATAGAGGCGCTCCAGCCAGTCAATGCCGCAGGCACAGCCCATGGCCCGGCTCAGGGAATTGTCCAGATCGACGGAAATTTTCATGTAATGCATAATAGAGATAAACGAATCATTTCCCAGATCGGCAATGTACGTACTGGCGAGAAATTTAAGATCCCGGATGTACAGGTCCTGAATGGTAAAAGACTCGCTGCATGAGGCTTCGTAACTGGCCTTGATAGCCAGAAACAGCTGTTCTGACCGATAGGCAGCCAGTACCTGATTGTCCAGGAGTGGTCGGAGGTACTGCTCCCACGTATCGGCAAAGGACAGGCTGTCTGCTACCATGTCGGCTGTTACAGTCCGGGCTGTAAAGTCATGTCCCGGCGGCTTGACCATATAGGACAGGCCGTGTACGCTGCCGTTGCTGATCCAGGCCAGGGAAATGCGGCATATGCTGTTGAGATCGTCGTTTGCCAAATCTGCGGCAATCGCAATAGCCCCATTCGGTTTGCGCTGGGCCAGCGATTCGCGCGCTTTTTGTATCGTTTCTTCATCATGCATGGGCAGAAAATCCTTTACCGGTATGATTTATGACTGGGAAGCTGCCGGATCGTGCGGTTGGGCAGCTTTTTGAGGCGGAAATAGTTGTGCTTGACAGTCGTATTTTTTTCATCCGTATACGTGGCAACTTCAAACAGCTTCAGCGATTCAATGAAGGGAACGAATTTTTTGAAGCCAAAATTGCGCACGTCAAAATCGGAAAACTGTTTGCTCAGCAGATTTCCCAGGGTTCCGGAGAAAATCCAGCCATTGTCATCAGAGTTTTCTTCAGTCAGCTTGATAACAGCTTGTTTAATCGTCTGAAAATCCTTGCCCGGCGTTTTTTCACCGTCCCAGCGGTATACGGGATGAGAGGAAGACATATCCTGCGGCGACGACGGTTTCTGCTGCGTCGATTCCTGTGCTGCTTCTTCCAGCAGGACGTCCAGGTAGAGAAACTTATTGCACGCCGAAATAAAGGAGCGAGGCGTCTTGCTTTCGCCCATGCCGAGGACATACTTCTGCGATTCCCGCAGGCGCGATGCCAGGCGGGTAAAATCGCTGTCTGATGAGACGATGCAGAACCCGTCAATATTGCTCTGATAGAGCAGGTCCATCGTGTCGATGATCAGGGCCGAGTCTGACGAATTTTTGCCGATCGTGTTGCTGTACTGCTGAATGGGCTGAATGGCATTGTCCAGAATGGTATTGCGCCATGAAGCCATTTGCGGCGTCGTCCAGTTGCCGTAAATACGTTTGTAAATGACGTCGCCCAAATTGTTCGCTTCCGACAGGATCACGTCAATGTACTTGTTGGAAATATTTTCCGCATCAATGACGACGGCCAGTTTCATTTCATGATTCATAATCTAATCCTCCTGTACTGTATTGTATCATTTGCCTACTCAAATGCATAGATAGGGACTTCGTTCGTTTACATATTTTTTATCTTGATAAAACTTGACAAGGTTGTCGTTATGTCGTAGTATATTAGTCAATATCAAATGTACCTGACCGGTGACAATGACAGTGTCGCCTTTTGCATATACAGGAGAACTTAAAAATGACCATCATCTGTTGCGTTGCATCATAGCGGTGTGACGAGACTATATTGCCATAACCGAATACCAGACAAATTCATCCAGAGCAGCTGAGGGACTGGCCCCATGACGCTGCGGCAACCTCCCGGCAGGGAACGGTGCCAATTCCAGCAGATATTAGTATCTGACAGATGAAACTCATTCCGCAGGGAAGAGTAATGCTTGCAAGCAGGAGACGTCATCTGGAGACGCCTCCTTTTTTATTTCTAGGATAGTGCGCCATGGCGCGCAGAGGGGGATATTACTATGTCAGAAGAAAAACACATGTCGCATGATTTGGAAGCCTGGCTCAACGGGTGTACGCACGATCATGACCACCATCATCACCACCATGACGGAGATCATGATCATCACCATCATCACGGGGAAGATTTTCACGACTATATCGAAGCTGTAACGGCGTACCGCAAGACCTTCCCGAATAAGGAAACCGTCATTGCTCAGACGCCGGACCCGGCTGTGCGGGAAATGCTGCTCCACATGCAGGACATGGGCGTAGAAACGGTGTTTGACCGCTTTGACCGCCAGCAGCCGCAGTGTACCTTTGGTCTGGCCGGTATTTGCTGTAAGAACTGTTATATGGGGCCCTGCAAGATTACGAAAAAATCGCCGCGCGGCGTGTGCGGCGCCGATGCCGATGTCATTGTAGCCCGTAATATGCTGCGTGCCGTTGCTGCCGGTGCAGCTGCCCACGGTGCCCGAGGCCGGGAAAGCATGCTGGCTTTGAAACGGGCCGGTGAAGGTACGCTGGACCTGCCCATTGACGGGAAGGATAAAATCTATGCAGTCTGTAAATCTTACGGCATTGACACGGAAGGCAAGACTCTGGGCCAGCTGGCTGTAGAAGTAGCTGATATTCTGCTGGACGATTTGTCCCGTACTGTGCCGGCACCGCACCGCACGCTCAATGCCTTTGCGCCGGGCGAACGGAAACGGGTCTGGAAAGCCCTGGATATCCTGCCCATCAGCGTATATCATGAAGTGTTTGAAAGCCTGCATCGTACGTCGACCGGCACGGACGGGGACTGGCGGAATATTATGAAGCAGTTCCTACGCACCGGCGTAGCCTTTGCCTGGACGAGCTGCCTGGGCAGCTCCATTGCCATGGACAGCCTCTTCGGCCTGCCGCACCGCAGCAAGTCCATGATGAATCTGGGTGCTCTTAAAAAGGGCTATGTCAATATTGCCGTTCACGGACACTCGCCGCTGCTGGTCAGTGAAATCGTGCGCATTGGCCAGTCTCAGGAATACCAGCAGAAAGCCATTGATGCCGGTGCCAAGGGCATTCAGTTCTACGGCATCTGCTGCTCCGGCCTGTCGGCCATGTACCGCTACGGCGGTGTTATCCCCTTGTCCAACGCCGTTGGTGCTGAACTGGTACTGGGTACTGGCGCCCTTGATTTGTGGGTTGCCGACGTGCAGGACGTGTTCCCGTCCATTATGGATGTGGCCCGGTGTTTCCGCACCACTGTCGTGACGACCAGCGATTCGGCCCGCCTGCCCGGTGCGGAACACTACGGCTTTGACCATACCCATTCCAATTTGAATGAAATTCACGACATTGCCAAAAAAATCGTCGAACGGGGCATCGAAAGCTTTGCCGACCGCCGCGACGTGCCTGTCTTCATTCCGCAGTACGAAGTGGAAACAGAAGTCGGCTTTTCCGCTGAATTTCTGAACGCTCACTTTGGCTTTGACAACTTTGCCCAGGCTTTGAAAGACGGCAAGATTCTTGGCGTCGTCAACCTCGTCGGCTGCAGCAATCCCCGTATTGTCTATGAAAAAGCCGTTGCCGAAGTAGCAGAAGAACTGATTAAGCACAACATCTTTATTATGACCAACGGCTGTGCGTCGTTCCCGCTCATGAAGCTGGGCTACTGTTCTCTGAAGGCCCTGGATCAGACGGGCCGGAGCCTGCGGGAATACCTGAAAGATGTGCCCCCTGTATGGCCTATGGGCGAATGTCTGGACAATGCCCGGGCATCGGCTATTTTCAGCAACCTTGCCGGTCAGCTGGGACAGGCCATTAAGGATCTGCCCTTTGCCTTTATCAGCCCGGAATGGTCCAATGAAAAAGGCATCTGCGCCGCCCTGGCCTTCCGTCTGCTGGGCATGAATTCGTACCACTGCGTCTATGCGCCTGTGCAGGGGTCCAAGGCCGTATCTGAATTTATGGCCCATGGCACGAAGCCGCTGTTAGGCTCGGAAATGATCGTCAACGTCGATCATAAAGCCCTGGTACAGCAGATTATTGCCGACTTGAAAGAAAAGAGACGGCGCCTGGGCTGGAGTGAAGGAGAATAAAGGAGGACCTATGCACCGATACAAACTCATTGCTGCTGTTTTAGCGCTTTTGCTGCTTATTGGCAGTGCCGGATTCTACAAGTATGACCAGTCCTATCGGGCTGCTTCGGCAGATGTGCAGACTATTAAAATTGCCTATTTGCCTATTACTCATTCTATTTCGCTGTTTAAAACCAAGGAACTCCTGGAATCGCAGGGCAAGGTCCATGTAGAACTGGTCAAATACGGCGGCTGGAGTGAGCTCATGGATGCTCTGAATACGGGACGCGTCGACGGTGCAGCTGTACTGATTGAAATGGCCATGAAGAGCCGGGAACAGGGTCTGCCGCTGCAGCTCGTGGCCCTGGGCCATCATGACGGCAACGTAGTCATTACATCCAATGCCATTACAGAGCCGTCGCAGCTGCGGGGGAAAACCTTTGCCATCCCCAGCCCTCAGTCGTCCCATAATATTCTGGTACAGCAGCTGCTGGCCAATAATGGTCTCACACCGGATGATGTAACTATTGTCGAAATGGCACCGGCTGAAATGCCGGCAGCCCTGAAAAGCGGCCAGATCGACGGGTACTGCGTAGCTGAACCCTTTGGCGCCAAAGCTGTGGAAGCCGGCATTGGCCATGTCTTTGCCACTTCGCAGGATCTGTGGAAAGATTCTATTTGCTGCGGCCTGGTCTTCAATACAGAAGCGACGGCGCAGAAACAGGAAGCTGTACAGGCTTTTGAAAAGGCCTTCCGTGAAGCAGGTCATACGCTGACCAAAGAGGAAGCCGTCAACATTGCCCATACCTATTTGAATCAGAACGAACAGGTCAGCCGGCTGTCTATGGAATGGATTTCCTTTGACCATCTGGACGTTACGCCGGAAGCGTACCAGAATCTGACCGATAAGATGAAACAGTTCCATCTGACGCAGAATCCACCGTCGTATGCAGATTTTGTCAAGCCGTAAGGACGTCGTCGTGAAAGGGGCGTATCTATGAAAAAAGTCTATACCTTAGTAATATCATTTGGCATTTTGCTGGCCCTGTGGCAGGCCGTCACCATGGCGGCCTGGTTTCCGCCCAGCCTTCTGCCGCCGCCGGCAGCTGTCGCTGCGGCTCTGGTGAAGCGGGCTGCTTCAGGAGCACTGCTTCTGGACGTCGGCGCCAGTATGTACCGCTTTTTTATTGGCTATATCCTGGCCTCGGTCCTGGCCGTTTTGCTGGGCCTGTGCCTGGGCTGGTTTCCGGCTGTATGGCACTATGTCAATCCGGTCGTGCAGTTCCTGCGGCCTATTTCGCCTGTAGCATGGCTGCCTTTTATCGTCCTGTGGGTCGGTATTGGTGACGCACCGGCCATTGCCATTATTTTCCTGGCCGCCTTTTTCCCGGCCCTGCTGACAACGGTCAGCGCCGTCGTCCATATTGCGCCGGTCTATTTAAAAGTGGCGCAGAATTTTGGCCTCAACCGCCGGCAGACGCTGCTGCATATCGTCTTTCCCGCCGTCTTTCCGGCTATTGCCAGCGGTCTGCACATTGCCGTCGGTACGGCCTGGATCTTCCTGGTTGCCGGGGAAATGGCCGGTACCCAGTCGGGACTGGGCTATCTCATCGTCGATGCCCGCAATAACCTGCAGGCTGACATGCTCCTGGCAGCCATCGTCGTCATTGGCCTGCTGGGCCTGATTCTGGACCAGATTATCCGCGTCTTTGAAGAAGAAGCCAGACGAGTCTGGGGTCTGGGCATTACCGAAGGGAGGCGGAGCTGATGGCCTTTATTGAAGTAAATCATGTATCGAAAACCTATAAGACGGAAGGCAAGGTCTTTACGGCGCTGCACGATGTGTCCCTGTCCGTAGACAAAGGCGAATTTATCTGCCTCCTCGGCCCGTCGGGATGCGGCAAAACGACGCTTCTCAATGCCCTGGCCGGGTTTGAACAGGTCGATTCAGGCTCTGTCGTCATTGCCGATAAGCCAGTTACCAAGCCGTCATCGGAATACGTCACTATTTTCCAGAATTATGGCCTTCTGCCCTGGCAGACTGTGGAAAAGAACGTCATGCTCGGCCTGTGGGCCAAAGGGGTTCCTGAAGCAGAAGCCCGCAAGACAGCCCATACGTATCTGGATATGGTCGGCCTGTCAGCGTTCAAGAATTATCGGCCCGCTCAGCTGTCTGGCGGCATGCAGCAGCGCGTGTCCATTGCCCGTGCTCTGGCAGTAGAACCTAAAATTCTCTTCATGGATGAACCTTTCGGTGCCCTCGACGCCATTACGCGCATGAAGATGCAGGACGACCTTCATGACCTGGCCGAACGGCAGCATATTACGATTATCTTCGTCACTCATGATATTGAAGAAGCCATTATTCTGGCTGACCGCGTCGTCATTATGACGCCCAATCCGGGGCATATCAAGGAAATCGTGCCCATTACGCTGGGAACGCACCGCAATCGGACGGCGACGGATTTCCTGGCTATTCGCGATAAAATCTTCAATATTTTCGAAATGAAGCCGGAAGAAAATCTGGAATACTACTTGTAAGCAGTTGTTACATGAACACACATATGTCCGGAAACGGGTTTGGATAAAAAAAACAGCAGGAACGCCGCTGCAGCGGTATTCCTGCTGTTTTTGTGTATTCCCTTACAGCAGCGCCTTCAGGTCTGCCGTTACTTTCTGCGGATCCTGGGCTGGCCGGAGATCCATAATGGGCTGATTGCCGACGCACAGAATCTGATTGCCGTTGACATAGACCTGGGCTGTCGGTTTTTTTGTCTGATGATAGACGGCGGACAGGTTGCCGGCAATGAGATAGGCCCGTTCTTTGCCGCTCATGGACGTCATGTCTTCCGGCTGATACCAGTCTTTGCCGTGCAGAGAAATCATGCCCGTATCGGCATCTACTTTTACGACGTTGTTGCTCCATTTGGTCAGGGTCTTGCTGTACGTATCGCGGCGGCTGACGTTGTTCGGGTGATCGTTGAACAGCTCCATGACGCCGCTGGTCTTGATGTTGCCGCTCTGATCGAGCATGCGCTGCCACAAGGCCGCACCGGCGCCGGGATTGTATCCTGCGCCGGTGGCATATGTGAAGGCCAGGGCATCGGCCTGTTTTTCCATGGGCTTCGTCACGAGATTGGCTGTGCCGATCTGTGAAACAATGGCCGTTCCCAGCTGGGCAGCACTGCTGTTTGCTCCATATAGGGCACTGAGCAGGTCAAAGGGGATGGATTTTTTGAAGCCCTGAATGGGGTGATCTTTCTGGCCGTGACCCATTTCATGGGCCAGTACGAAGGCCACTTCGTTTTCGTTGTAGTTCAGCGGCTGAAAGAGGCCGATGTTGACGCTCATGTTATGACCCAGTGTACAAAAGGCATTGAAACTCGTATCGTTGTTGACAAAATACTTGTACGGTTTTTCACGAATCGACGGATCTATGGCAGCGACAGAGGCCGATAAATTGCTCATAATGCGGGCGACCATGGCATTGGCTGCCGGGTCATGGTTGACGCCGTACTGCTTTTTGACTTCTTCCATAAATTCGTCGCGCCCTTCGTTGTTCAGGTAGTTCAGCTGTTTGTTCAGATAGGCGTATTCCGCGCCGGCACTGATGAGGGTGCCGATGGTGCCGAAGTCAATGGCCTGTACGGATGAAAGGGGGACAGCTGCTGTGCCTACTGTGATAGCAGCAGTCAAGGCGAGCAGGCTTTTTTTTACAGAAACGGGAAGATACATGGAAAACGCTCCTTTCCAGAGAATGATACCGACAAATGATAATAATAGTATACCACAGGACTGTGCAAAATAAGGAATAAACAGCAAATTGTCATGAAACTGTAAGAGAAAAGGCAGAAAAACAAATAGAGAAAGAAAAAGACAGAAAGAAAAGGGTT
>NZ_CATWFF010000026.1 GCF_958350005.1 uncultured Megasphaera sp.
ATATAATACGCATCCTATGAGGCGGAAGAAAGGAGGAATTTCTGTGAATATTGCTGAAGTATTACGAAACAACGGCTATAAGGTAACGCCGCAGCGGCTGGCCGTATATGATGCGATCGACAATAATCCGAATCATCCCAATGCGGAAATGATTTATAAGCAGCTGCAGCCGCAGTATCCGTCCATGAGTTTGGCTACTGTATATAAAACGATGGAAATTTTTGCTAAAATTGGCATTGTTAAAATTTTACAGTGTGGTGAAGATTCGCATCGATACGATTATAACACGACGCAGCATGCCCATATTCGCTGTGTAAAGTGCAATCGCATAGTCGACGTTGATATTGATGAAAAGGCCCTGGCCAAACAGGCTGCCGAGCAGACCGGGTTTACGGTTAACGGTGTCAACGTATCTTTTGTTGGCGTCTGCAAGGACTGCCAGCATGCAGAATCATAATAGGTACACATAAAAGCTGCCGTGGACATGGCTTGTCAGGCGGCTTTTTTTATATATGAGGTGAAGACGATCATGTTACATATTGGATGTCATTTATCTGTTTCACAGGGATTTTTACATATGGGAAAAGAAGCCGTATCTATTGGCGCCGATACCTTTCAGTTCTTTACGCGCAATCCCCGCGGCGGCAGCGTACGCAAACTGGATACGGCCGATATGGCGGCACTGAATGCGTTTATGGCAGACCACCATTTTGCGCCTATTCTGGCTCACGCTCCCTATACGCTCAATGGCTGCTCCAAAACAGGACGGACCCGCCAGTTTGCAGTCGAAGCCATGGCAGATGACCTGCGGCGCCTGGAATATCTGGACAACTGTCAGTATAATTTTCATCCCGGCAGTCATGTCGGCCAGGGCGTGCCAATCGCTGTCGACTATATTGCATCTATGCTGAATGAAACCATGTTTCCCGGTCAGAAGACGAGAGTCCTGCTGGAAACGATGGCCGGCAAGGGGACGGAAGTAGGGCGGAAATTTGAAGAAATTGCCGATATTATCAGCAAAGTCACGTTGTCTGACTATATGGGAGTCTGCCTGGATACGTGCCATGTGTTTGACGGCGGCTATGATATTGTCGATCATCTGGATGAAGTGTTGGAGCAGTTTGACCGCATTATCGGCCTGAACCGTCTGCGGGCCGTTCATATTAACGACAGTAAAAATCCTTTGGGCAGTCATAAGGACAGACATGAAAAAATCGGTCAGGGCCATATTGGCATGGCAGCGTTTACGAAGATTATTAATCATCCAGCACTGCGCAATTTGCCCTTTTATCTGGAAACGCCTAATGATATGGACGGCTATGCCCGGGAGATTGCGGCATTGCGGGCAGCATACGTAGAATAAGGAGACTGGAGTTATGCGAATTTTACACACTGCAGACTGGCATTTGGGAAAAATGTTTTACGGCAGTTATTTGACTGATGACCAGGCTTACGTGCTGACCGAACAGTTTCTGCCGCTCATCCGGGACGAACATATCGACGCCGTTGTCCTGGCCGGCGACGTATATGACCGCAGTCTGCCGCCGACAGAAGCAGTGGCCTTATTTGATGAAATTTCGACGAAAATTACGGCCGAAATGGGGGTCCCTTTTTTTGTCATCAGCGGCAATCATGACAGTGCCGCCAGGCTGTCTTTTGGTAGTGCCCTTCTGGCCAAAGAAGGGCTGCACATTGCCGGTACACTGGATAAACTGCCCAGTCCGATTACGCTGTATGATCAGGATGGGCCGGTGACGTTCGTGTCCCTTCCCTTTGCAGAACCGGCAGCAGTTCGCCATTACCTGCAGGCTGATGACATACGGAGTCATGAACAGGCTCTGGTCGGCCTCATGCAGCATCAGGGCGGTGTGCCGCAGGGACGATCTGTCTGCATTGCCCATGCCTTTGTTGCCGGCAGTACAGCCAGTGATTCTGAACGGCCTCTGTCTATTGGCGGAACCGATATGGTCGATAGTTCCATATTTTCCGGATATACCTATACGGCATTAGGCCACCTGCACGGGCCGCAGCAGGCCGGCAGTCCTGCAGTCCGCTATGCCGGCAGTCTGCTCAAGTATTCCTTTGGCGAAGCTCGTCAGAAAAAAGGTGCCCTAGTAGTGGATATCGACGGCAGCGGTACTGTACAGACTGTGTTTCAGCCCTTTGTGCCCAAACATGATGTACAGGTTGTGGAAGGCTTTTTTGATGATATTATGCGCCGCGACGATGAAGGGTGCGGCGATTTTCTTTTGTTCCGCCTGGCTGACGAAGCGCCTATTCTCGACGGCATGGCCAAGCTGCGGAAAAAGTATCCCCGTGCCATGGCTCTGGAAACGCCGAACCGCCGGACTGCCGGCTCTGAAGAACGATCTTTTGATCTCCATGGGACGACAGAACGGCAGCTGTTTGAAAGTTTTGCCATGGCCATGCAGGGAGACCGGCCGCTGACAGAAGCGGAACGGACGTGTATGGATGAACTGTGGAAAGGACTGCTGGAAGCAGAAGGAGGCGGATTGTTGTGAAGCCCATATACTTGAAAATGCAGGCTTTTGGTCCCTATGCCGGCACACAGGTCGTCGACTTTCGCCTGCTGGGAGACCGAAATTTCTTCCTCATTTACGGGCCTACCGGTGCCGGGAAGACGACGATTCTGGATGCCATCTGCTACAGCCTGTACAACACGACCAGCGGCAACAGCCGGTCTGGCGCTCATATGCGCAGTGAATACGCTTCGCCTGAAGAGCCGACATCGGTGTCTTTTTCCTTTATTGTCGGTACGAAACGATATCGCGTAGAACGCAGCCCGGAACAGCAGGTTGCCAAAAAGCGGGGGACAGGTCTTCGGAAAGCGCCGGCGACGGCAGCACTCTATGAAATTGACGATGACGGAGCAGATATCCGCGTCATAGCGACGAAAAATGTGACAGCCTATGTAGAAGAGCTGCTGGGATTTCAGGCTGAACAGTTCCGCCAGGTCGTTTTGCTGCCGCAAGGGGATTTTCGCCGCCTGCTGCTGGCTAATTCCAGTGAACGGCAGCAGATCATGCAGATCCTGTTTCATACGCAGCGCTATGCCAAGCTGCAGGAACTGGCCAAAGAGAAGCATGATGCCGTTCAGGAACAGTACAGCTCCCTGAAT
This sequence comes from uncultured Megasphaera sp., assembly GCF_958350005.1. Taxonomy (GTDB): domain Bacteria; phylum Bacillota; class Negativicutes; order Veillonellales; family Megasphaeraceae; genus Megasphaera. Next base: position 3,140 of record NZ_CATWFF010000026.1, read on the forward strand.
GAACGGATTTCTCTGTGCCTTCAGGGCATTGGTGCTGACAGCGAAGAAGGGCTGCTGCAACTGGAACAGACACTGCAGCAGCAACAGGCCCAGGCAGCCGCATCGGCTCAGGCGGCGGCAGCCGACCGCGATGCCTGTCAGCAGGCTGTACAGGCCGCACAGGTGTTGTACAGTCATTGGCAGGCTCTGAAAGCGAGCCGTCAGCAGGCAGCGCAGCTGGAACAGAAACGGGAAACCTTTGAGCAGAAGCGAGTATATATTCAGAAGCTGCGGCAGGCTCAGGTATTGGCAGAGCCATGCCGGCGCCTGGATGAAGTACAGGAACATGGCACCGTTGTCGGTAAAAACGCCTCTCAGGCAGAGGCCCAGGCTGAACAGCTGCGGCAGCGCCTGAATGCAGCTGCTGCGGAAGAACGGGCGCTGCAGGAGCAGCTGCCCCGTCGTCAGGCCGAGCGGGAACAGGTTGTCGTCCTCCAGGGATGGGCCGAAAAGGCACAGCATTATACTGCTGTATGCCAGACAGCGGCGCAGGCCAAAGCAGCGGCAGAGAAGGCTGCTTCGGCACTTAATCAGGCTGCGCAGCAGCGGGATGAACTGCAGAAACAGCTCGATGCCAGCCGAAGGGTGCTGGAAAACCAGCCGGCACTGGCAGCGGCGCTGGAGCAGGCAAAAGCCAGACTGGCTGCTGTGCAGGAGCGGCTTCGACAGGAGCGGCATATGGCGCAGGTACAGCAGGCAGTTCACCAGGCCGAGACCGAATACCGGAAAGCCCGGACAGTCTGGCAGGCGGCGGCAGAGCAGGCCCGGCAGGACCGTGTCCGCTGCGATGCCGTTCAGGCTGTATTTTTACAGAATCAGGCCGCCCTGCTGGCATCAGACCTGGAAGACGGCCAGCCCTGCCCTGTATGCGGGTCTGTGACCCATCCCAAACTGGCCGTACCGGCGGAAAAGATGCCCCGGAAAGAAGATGTAGAGCAGTGCCGGCAGCAGGCTCAGTCCAGCGACAGGGCCCGGCAGGAAGCAGAAATTGCCGTAAAGCAGGCAGAAACCAGGATTGGTGCCAAAAAACAGGAATATGAAGGACTGCGGCAGCAGTATCCGGAAGACGGCTCGGTACAGCAGTGGCAGGAACGGTCGGACCAGGCCGAAAAGAAGGCGGAAGTGCTGGGCAAACAGCTGGCTCAGGCCGAAGAACTTCGCCGCCGTGCTGCAGGCTGGGAAGAGGCAAAAGCAGTGCTGACAGCCAGAGAAGAGAGCCTTCGCCGCCAATCCGATCAGGCCCGCCTTCAGGCGGCACAGAAACAGGCCGAGCAGACCCAGATAGAAGCGGATCTGCCGGAAACCTATCGAAAGCCAGGACGGGCAGCTGCGGAAATGGCGAAGCTGCAGCAGTCCTTAAAAGACTATGATGGGAAGACGGAATCGCTGCGCCGTCAGCTCGGCGATATGGAAAAGGAAGAAGCACGCTGGAGTGAACAGGCCAAGCTGCTGCAGGCACAGGTTGCGGCCCTGCGGGATGAGTATACGGCTTTATGCGAATCTGTTAAGGCACAGATCGGCCAGTCTGCCCTGACGAGCGTGAAAGAATGCCGCCAGCTGCAGCCTTTCATTTCGACGCTGGATGCGGAACAGGCTGCTGTTGACGCCTACGACCGGGACGTACAGCAGGTACAGGGCCGTATTGCCCAGGAAGAACAGGCCGTTGGCAGCCAGGCAGAGCCGCAGATGGACATGTATACGAAGACGCTGGCAGAAAAAAACGAACAGTGCCGGAAACTGTCAGAAGCAGCAGCTCATGCAGCGCTGCAGGTACAGCAGGCCCAAACAGCACGGAAGCAGATTGCCGGCTGGCATGCCCGGCAGGAAGAGCTGACGGAACAGTACAAGACCGTAGGTGCCTTATATGAACTGATTGCAGGCAAACAGACAGGCATTAATTTTGAACGGTACGTACTGGGAGCGCTCCTTGATGAAGTGCTTCATGCCGCCAATATTCGCCTCGATGAAATGAGCCGGCGCCGCTATGCCCTGCAGCGGTCTCAGTCCTGGGACGACAAGCGGGTCCGGCAAATCGGACTGGATATTGAAGTTTTTGATAATTACACCGGCTATGCCCGGCCGGCCAATACCCTGTCAGGCGGTGAAACCTTCCTGGCTTCGCTGGCGCTGGCTCTGGGGCTGGCTGACGTTGTACAGGCCTATTCCGGCGGGATACACCTGGATACCATGTTCATTGACGAAGGCTTTGGCACCCTCGACGGAGAAACCCTGGATTTTGCCCTGAAAGCCCTTCTGGAACTGAAGCAGAGCGGCCGGCTCCTGGGGATTATTTCTCACGTTCCGGAACTGCGGGACCGCATTGATACGCGCCTGGCCATTCGCAAAACCGATCGGGGCAGTACGGCGTCCTTCGAATTGCTGTAATTCTAAATCGCTATTTGAAGAGGTCTCGAAAAGGGCTTATAATATAATCCATATTCACTGCATATTTTCGTTTTGGAGGAACAGCGTCTCATGTCTATTCAGAAGGTGCGGGAGTATTTTGCTCAGTGGCATATGGAGGACCGCGTCCGCGAACTGGATCATTCCAGCGCGACTGTAGCGGAAGCAGCGGCAGCACTCCATACAGAAGAACAGCGGATTGCCAAATCCATGTCATTCCTGCTCGACGACGGGCCCATTCTGGTCCTGTTTGCCGGCGATGCCCGCGTAGATAATCATAAATTTAAAGAACGGTTTCATAAAAAGGCGACTATGATCAAGGCCGATGAAGTAGAACAGCGTATTGGCCATCCTGTAGGCGGCGTGTGTCCCTTTGCCGTCAATCCAGGTGTGACAGTATACCTGGATGAATCGCTGCAGCGGTTTTCCACGGTCTTTCCGGCCTGTGGCAGTGCCAACAGCGCTATTGAGCTGACCCTGTCCGAGCTGGAACGCTATGCCCATGCTGCTGCCTGGGTAGATGTATCCAAAGGCTGGCAGAACTGTACAAAGGAGGAATAAGAGCATGCAATTTACATTTAGACATACGAATTTCAATGTCCTGGATCTGCAGCGCAGTCTGGATTTTTACCGGGAAGCCCTGGGACTGACAGAAGTGCGCCGCATCGAAAATCCTGATTTTACGATTGTCTATCTCGGCGACGGCGTGTCCGACTTTCAGCTGGAACTGACATGGCTCAAAGACCGGAAAGAACCGTATAATCTCGGCGAAAACGAATTCCATACGGCGTTTTCCGTAGCCGATATGGATGCAGCCCTGGCCAAACACAAAAAGATGGGCTGCGTTGTCTATGAAAACCCGGCCATGGGGATCTATTTTATTGCCGATCCTGACGGATACTGGCTGGAAGTAATTCCGGAGAAATAAGAAATGAAACAACAATATACACAACGGACAGCTCGTCTCATCGGTCAGGACAAGGTAGACCTGCTGGGACAGAAAACGGTCATGGTCTTTGGCGTCGGCGGCGTCGGTTCTTTTGCTGTCGAAGCTCTGGGCCGCGCCGGTATTGGTAAATTAATCCTCGTCGATGCCGACGTATTTGATCCATCCAATCTCAACCGCCAGCTCGGTGCGACGACACAGACTATTGGCCGCCCGAAAGCGGACGTTATGAAAGAACGGCTGCTGACCATTAATCCGGACATTCAGGTAGAAACACACCGTATGTTTTATCTTCCCGGTGATTACCCGGACTTTATTGCCGCATCTGGCGCCGATTACGTCGTCGATGCTGTCGATACAGTCAGCGCCAAAATTGACGTTATTACAGAAGCGCACAAAGCAGGCATACCCGTCATTTCATCCATGGGTGCCGGCAACAAGCTTCATCCAGAGTATTTTGAAATTGCCGATCTGGCAAAGACTTCCGTAGATCCTCTGGCGAAAGTTCTGCGCCGGGAACTGAAGAAACGGGGTATCCGGCATGTAAAGGTCGTGTACTCCCAGGAACAGCCGCGGCCTGTTCAGGTCGAAGGCGAAGTACGGCCCAGCCCGGGCAGCATTTCCTTTGTTCCGTCTGTAGCCGGTCTGATTCTGGCCGGTGCCGTCATTCGGGATTTGCTGGATCTGGCGTAAAAATTTTTTTTCATCAGTTATACACAGGAGCTGTGGCTTTCAAACCACAGCTTTTTTGGCGGCTTCCAGCCTTTTTGATAGCACTTAGTCACAACTTGTGGAAACAGGATGCTGTATTCCCGGATTGACACGCTATACTGTATATAGTATGATTAGAACAGACTCGACAACAGAAAAAATGGAATATGTTGTATACAGAGGCAAGTAAAAACACTGTTATATACTATATCATGTGGAGGTATCCGATATGTTGGAAGTAATTAAACGCAATGGCCAGCGCGTGCCCTTTGACCGGGATAAAATTACGGCGGCTATTGAAAAAGCGATGAATAGCAGCAGTGGCATTTATGAAGAAGGACAAGCTGCGACAATTGCCGGAGAAATCGAAGAATATGCTTCGAACATGCACAAGGATATGACGATTTACGCCATTGAAGATCAGGTATATTACCGGCTGCTGAAGTACAATAATCCTGCTACGGCCAGAGCCTACGAAAATTACAAGGCCATTCAGGCTTTCAAGCGGCAGACCAATACGACCGATACAGATGTGTTCGGCTTGCTGAATAATACGAATCTCGACGTTCTCGATGAAAATTCCAATAAAAACGGCCATGTCGTATCGACGCAGCGGGATCTGATTGCCGGCGAAGTATCCAAGGATATTGCCCGCCGCAAACTGATTCCGGCCGATATCGTCCAGGCCCATGACGGCGGTGCCATTCACTTTCATGATATGGATTATATCATTCAGCCCATGTTTAACTGCTGTCTTATCAACCTGGAAGATATGCTGGCCAATGGGACCGTTATTAACGGCAAAAAAATCGACACGCCCAAGTCTTTTCAGGTAGCCTGCACGGTAACGACGCAGATTATTGCCCAGGTTGCCAGCGGCCAGTACGGCGGCCAGTCCATTAACGGCATCGACCGGATTCTGGCTCCTTACGTCCGCAAGTCCTTCAAAAAATACATGGCTGCTGTCGTAGAAGAACAGCGCGAAGTATACGGTATTGAACCGGATATGGAAAAGGCCGAGGAAATTGCCTGGAAGCGGACGAAAAAAGAAATTAAAGACGGCATCCAGACGATTCAATATCAGATTAATACGCTTATGACGACGAACGGCCAGGCTCCGTTTGTAACGCTGTTCATGTATTTCAAGCCGGACTATGAATACGCCAGAGAAGCGGCTCTGATCGACGAAGAACTGCTTCGCCAGCGCATTCAGGGTATCAAGAATGAAGCCAATGTGTACGTAACGCCGGCCTTTCCCAAACTGATTTACGTGCTGGATGAACATAATGTTCACGAAGACAGCCCCTATTTTTACCTGACCCGGCTGGCTGCGGAATGTACGGCCAAGCGCATGTATCCCGATTATATTTCGGCAAAGAAAATGCGCGAAGTCTATGAAGGCAACGTGTTCAGTCCCATGGGCTGCCGTTCTTTCCTGAGCCCCTGGAAAGATGAAAATGGAGAATATAAGTTTGACGGCCGCTTCAATATGGGTGTCGTTTCCATCAACTTGCCGCAGATCGGCATTCTTGCCGACGGCGATGAAGAAAAATTCTTCCAGATCCTCGACAAGCGCCTGGAATTGTGCAAAAAAGCGCTGCTCCTGCGCGTTGATCTGCTCAAGCGCATTACGTCGGACGTATCGCCTGTACACTGGCAGTACGGTGCCATTGCCCGCCTGAAGCCCGGTGAATCTATTGAAAAGTTCATTTACGGCGGATATGCGACGTTGTCTCTGGGATACATCGGCATGTATGAAGCGACACTGCTGACCAAGCACTGCTCCCATACGGCGCCGGAAGGGAAAGCCTTTGCTCTCCGCATTATGGACGACTTCAATGCCCATATTCAGAAATGGAAAAAAGAAACGAACATTGGCTTTGCCCTGTACGGTACGCCGGCTGAAAACCTGACCAACCGGTTCTGCAAAATCGACAAGGCTCGCTTTGGCATCATCAAAGATGTGACTGATAAGGGGTATTATACCAACAGCTATCACGTAGACGTGCGCGAATCGATCAATGTGTTCGACAAGTTTTCCTTTGAAGCGGAATTTGAAGACAAGTCGACAGGCGGCTGCATCAGCTATGCCGAAATTCCCAACATGAGCCACAATATACCGGCTGTCCTGACCATGGTTCAGTACATTTACGATAAGATTACGTATGCCGAATTCAATACCAAGCTGGATTATTGTCACGAATGCGGTTTTGATGGCGAAATTATTCTGAACGAGCACAACGAATGGGAATGCCCGCGGTGCCACAATACGGACAAGTCCAAGCTGACGGTTATTCGCCGGACCTGCGGCTACTTGGGCGAAAATTTCTGGAACGAAGGACGGACGCAGGAAATCAAGAACCGCGTTCTTCATATCTAGGAGATGACAGACTATGCGGTATGGACAAATCCGACAATATGATATAGCCAATGGCCCGGGCATTCGCGCCACCGTCTTTGTTACCGGCTGTACGCGCCATTGCGTCAACTGTTTTAATCCGGAATATCAGGACTTTCAGGCCGGCCAGGAATGGACAGAAGCAGAAACGACGCAGCTTCTGTCTTACCTGCAGGCCCCTGTAAACGGCGGCCTGACATTTCTCGGCGGCGAACCGATGGAAAATGCAGCCGATCTGGCAAAACTGGCAGAAACGATAAAACAGGCAATGCCTCAGAAATCCATCTGGGTCTATTCCGGCTATTTGTATGAAGAAATCCTGGCCGATCCGGAGAAAGCAGCTCTTCTGCACTGGTGTGACGTCCTGGTCGACGGCCCCTTTGTAGATGCCCTGAAAGATCCGGGACTGTACTTCCGCGGCTCGTCGAATCAGCGGATTATCGACGTCGTAAAAAGCCGGGAAGCCGGCGAACCCGTACTGCTGTGGCCAGATGGCAGGTAAATGCAATTTTTTCTTGCATTTCATTAGTTGCTGTGATATACTATTTGAGCATAGGTTTTAGATATGATAGAGGAAGAAAGAGGTGTGAATCGTGAAAGAAGGTATTCATCCGAAATACGGTACTGCCGTTGTAACGTGTGCATGCGGCAATACGTTTGAAACCGGTTCTACAAAATCTGAACTGCGTGTTGAAATTTGCTCTAAATGCCATCCGTTCTTTACGGGTCAGCAGCGCGCTCAGCAGGCTCGTGGCCGTATCGAACAGTTCAATAAACGTTATGGTAAAAAAGCTAAATAAGCAGCAGTACAACGTAGCAGCAGAGCAGAAATGCTCTGCTCTCTTTGTATATGGGAACATGGAACAGGAGGGATAGATCATTGCGTAAGGGAAAGGTATATGTAGGCGGCCAGGCCGTCATTGAAGGCGTCATGATGCGCGGACCAGAATATATTGCGACGGCTGTTCGTACGCCGTCTGGAGATATTACAGTCAAAAAAGATCCGGTTCATTCCATTACGGAACGGTTTCCCCTGTTGAAGAAACCCTTTCTGCGCGGCACTGTCGCGCTGTGTGAATCGCTGGTATACGGTATGAAGAGCTTGTCCTATTCGGCACAGGCTGCCGGAGAGGAAGACGAACAGCTCACGGGCTGGCAAATGGCGCTGACCATGGCTTTTTCCATCGTCATGGCCATTGTGTTCTTTTTGCTCATTCCTACGTATGCCGTAAAGTTTATTCCCGGCATAGCCGATCATGCCTTCCAGATGAATATTATTGAAGGCATTCTGCGGCTGGCTATTTTTTTGTTATATATATGGGGCATTTCCCTGACGAAAGATATTCGGCGTGTTTTTGAATACCATGGGGCCGAACACAAGACGATCTGGACCTATGAATCGGGTGAACCCCTGACCGTTGAAAATGTAAAGCGCCACAGCCGTCTCCATCCGCGGTGCGGCACGAATTTTCTGCTCATCGTCATGGTCGTGTCCATTTTTGTATTTGCCTTTCTGGGATGGCCCAGTCTGATCGAACGGGTCCTGTCCCGTATTATTCTCATGCCCGTTGTTGCCGGCATCAGCTATGAAGTGATCCGCCTGGCCGGCCGGACCGATAACGCTGTTGTGCAGACCCTGATCAAGCCGGGCCTCTGGCTGCAGTATCTGACGACCCGGGAACCCCATGCCGATCAGATCGAAGTAGCGATTAAAGCCCTGGAAGCGGCGAAACCTGCGGACGAACAAGAACATACAGAACCGTAAAGGAGAGATATAAGCGTGTTTATCGATAAAGTGCAGGCAGTAGAAAACAAGTTTATGGATTTGGAACAGCGCATCAGCGACCCTTCCGTCATTGCCCGTCAGGACGAATGGCAGAAACTGACGAAAGAACATGCATCACTGGCGCCGATTGTGGAAACATTCCGCAAATATAAGGATGTATCCAACACGATTGCCGGCGATAAGGAACTGCTCAACGATCCGGACAGCGACGCCGACCTGATCGCCATGGCCAAGGAAGAGCTGGCAGAACTGTCGGACCAGCAGGCGTCTCTGGAAGAACAGCTCCACGTTCTCATGCTGCCCAAAGACCCGCGGGATGATAAAAACGTCATCATGGAAATCCGTGCCGGCGCCGGCGGTGACGAAGCGGCCCTGTTTGCCGGCGATTTATTCCGCATGTATATGAAGTATATTGAAAAGCAGCCTGGCTGGAAGACGAGCATCATCAGTTCCAATGCGCCGGAACTGGGCGGGTTTAAGGAAGTTATTTTTTCCGTAGAAGGGTCCGGTGTATTTGGCAAGCTTAAATATGAATCAGGCGTACATCGCGTACAGCGCGTGCCTGTTACGGAAGCCGGCGGCCGTATCCACACATCGACAGCGACAGTAGCCGTTCTTCCGGAAGCAGAAGATGTGGAAGTCAATCTGAATATGGACGACGTACGGGTCGATTATTTCCGTGCCTCCGGCGCCGGCGGTCAGCACGTCAACAAGACGAGCTCCGCTGTCCGCATGACTCACATCCCGACGGGCATGGTCGTCGAATGTCAGGATGAACGGTCACAGCTGGAAAACCGGGCCAAAGCCATGCGCGTCCTCAAAGCCCGCCTCCTCGATCAGGCGCAGCAGGAAGCCGATGCCGAGCTGACAGAAGCACGGCGCAGCCAGGTCGGCACAGGCGATCGGAGTGAACGAATCCGCACGTATAACTTCCCGCAGGGCCGCGTTACAGACCACCGGGTTAACCTGACGCTGTATAAGCTGGAAAATATACTGAACGGCGATATTGATGAATTTATTCAGGCCCTGGCTGAAGCACGCCGGGCGGAACTGATGAAAGAAGAAGAAAATCAGCATGAATAAGCTCTGGACCATAGGTGCTCTGCTGCAGTGGACACAGCAGTATTTTGCGCAGAAGGGAATCGATTCGCCCCGGCTGGATGCGGAAATACTGCTGGCTCATGTGCTGCATAAAGAGCGGATTTACCTGTATGCCCATTATGATGAACCCATGAATGCCGATGAGCTGGCGGCCTATCGGGAACTGGTAAAAAAGCGGGCATCCCGGTGGTCCGTTGCCCATATTCTGGGAGTAAAGCCCTTTATGGGACTGGACTTTCACGTGTCTGGCGATGTCCTCATTCCCCGGCCGGAAACGGAAACCCTTGTGGAAACCGTACTGGAACGGATTCCCAAGGATGCGGCTCCGGCTATTTTGGATATCGGCACTGGCAGCGGTGCCATTATTCTCAGTCTGCTTCAGTATTTGCCCAATGCCGTAGGAATGGGCGTTGATATATCGCCGCAGGCCCTGGAAATAGCCGGAAAAAACGGGGCAGCCCTGCAGCTGGATAGGCGCGTAACCTGGAAACAAAGCAATATATGCAGTGCTCTGGAAGACCGGCAATTTGACTGGATTGTATCCAATCCGCCTTATCTGACGCAGGATGATATGAACCATCTTCAGCCGGAAGTAGCGCATGATCCGGCGCAGGCCCTGTTTGGCGGCACAGACGGACTGGATATATACCGGCGCATTGCCGCAGAAAGTCCGGCGCATCTTTGCGATGACGGCTGTTGTGCTGTCGAAATCGGCGCCGGTCAGGAAGACGATGTCGTCCGGATTTTCACTGCTGACGGTATGTACCATCATGAACGGACCGTATGTGATTACGGCGGCATTGCGCGGGTTCTCGTATTTCGACGGAAAGAGAAGAGTAAATGAAACAGACAAAACTTGTACGAATTACCGATATAAAACGGGATGCAGCGCTGTTGGAAGAAGCGGGACAGATCATCCGGGACGGCGGCCTCGTCGTATTTCCGACGGAAACGGTATACGGCATTGGCGCCAATGGTCTCGATGCTGATGCGTGCCGCAGCATTTATACTGCCAAAGGGCGCCCCAGTGATAATCCCCTGATTCTGACCGTTCCCGGGAGAGACGCTGTCCGGCAGGCGGCTGCTTCTGTTTCACCAACAGCAGAGTTGCTGATGAAGACATTCTGGCCCGGTCCGCTGACAATTATTTTTCCGCGCCAGCCTCAGGTGCCTGACGCTGCGACAGGCGGACTGGATACGGTGGCCCTGCGGTGTCCCGATCACGCCGTATGCCGCGCCTTTTTAAAGGCTGCCGGCGTGCCCGTTGCCGGACCGAGTGCTAATCTTTCGACCCGGCCCAGCCCGACGACAGCTGAAGAAGTCATGCACGATATGGATGGACGGGTTGACATGGTCATTGACGGCGGTCCCTGCAAGATCGGCGTTGAATCGACCATTGTCGAATGTAACGATCACGGCGGCGTCACGATCCTCCGGCCAGGCGGCGTAACGGCGGAAATGCTGCACACTGTCGTGCCCTATGTACGGATGGATACCCATCTGGTAACAGGCCAGGGGACACCCAAAGCACCGGGCATGAAATACCGCCATTATGCGCCGGCAGCCCCTATGATTGTTGCTGTCGGCTCTGTAGAAGCTGTAATGGCAGAGCTGAAGCAGCTGTACGAAGAAGCGCGGCGCGACGGCAAAACCGTCGGATTTCTGGTCAGTCAGGAAGTCGGTGCCTGCCTTCCAGATGCGCACCGGTATGTATGGGGACATCATGGCGATGCCGAAGCACTGGCCCGTCAGTTATACACCGGTCTTCTGTCCTTTGACACAGACAAGGTCGATCTTATCCTGGCTGAAGGAATCGACAGCGAAGGGCTGGGAGCAGCGGTAATGAACCGCATGAAAAAATCAGCCGGCGGAAATGTGCGGTTTGTGTAATACCGACATATTCTTGCGTAGTTACCCTTTCTATTTTTGGCATGGCAGCGTATAATATAATGTATTATAGTAGTATGCTGTGCAGAGGAGGATATGACAGATGAAACTGGTACTTGGTGCAGATCACGGTGGATTTGACCTGAAAGAAAATATCAAAGAATATTTAAAGGAACAGAACATTGCTTTTACCGATTACGGAACCCTTACGGGCGAACGGTGTGATTATCCGGATATTGCCAAAAAGGTAGCTGAAGCTGTAGCAGACGGCACCTTTGACCGGGGCATCCTGATTTGCGGCACCGGCATTGGCATCGGCATTGCTGCCAATAAGGTCAAAGGGATTCGCGCAGCCCTGTGCAACGATATGTACTGTGCAGAATATTGCCGCCGCCATAATGACGCCAATATTTTGACTATGGGCGGCCGTGTTATCGGACCGGGCGTGGCCAGAGAAATTGTCCGCATCTTTTTATCGACTGGCTTCGACGGCGGCCGTCATGCCGAACGAGTCGCCAAAATTACGGCTATGGACAATCGCTGAGAAACCGGGCAGGGTAGCCATTGTATAGAGAAACACAAAAAAGCAGGCAGGAAGAAATGTCATCCATTTCTTCCTGCCTGCTTTTTGTGTGGGCCTGGGTCAGTGGGCACAGGCTGCCTGTCTGTGTAAGTCCTCCAGACAGTACGGAGTTTCCTGATAGACAATGTTCAGCCAGTTGTGATAGAAGAGGTGAGCATAGCTGCACCACGTAAAGAACGGTGTCTTCGTGTCATTGTCCTTGGGGTAGTAATGTTTGGGAACTGCAATGGGCAGTCCCTTTTTCTTATCCCGCAGGTATTCCGTTTCCAGTGTACGCCGGTCATATTCAAAATGACCGAGTACGAAGAACTGACGGTGGTCTGGCGTACCAATAATGTTGATGCCGTTTTCTACGGAACGGGACAGGATTTCCAGCCCTTTCGTGTTATAGACCGCAATATCGTCAATAGCTGTATGACGGGATTGGGGAATAAAGTAGCGGTCATCAAATCCCCGCAGAAGGGGATGATGCTTTTGCGTCAGCTGATATTCGAAAATGCCGAATAACTTTTCCGGCAGCAGCCGCTTGTGGACGCCGTAGTCATGATACAGCGCAGCCTGAGCACCCCAGCAGAAGTACAGGCTGGCAAAGGCGTGGGTCTTTGCCCAGTCCAGATACGTCTCGATTTCCGGCCAGTAATCGACCTGTTCGAAAGGGATCTGTTCCACTGGTGCACCGGTCATGATAAATCCATCGTAATAGTTATGACGGATTTCGTCAAAGGTATAATAATTTTCTTCCAGGTATGACGGATCGGTGTGGGTGCTTTCATGGCTGTCTGTATGGCAGAAGTCAACTTCTACCTGAAGCGGCGAATCACCCAGCAGGCGGAGAAGCTGCAGCTCTGTCGGCTTCTTCAGCGGCATCAGATTGAGGATAAGAATGCGGAGCGGTCGTATATCCTGATGGATGGCCTGTCCCTTATCGATCGTAAAGATTCCTTCTTCATGAAGTTTTTCTTTGGCTGATAAGCCGTCACTAATCTTAATAGGCATGATACATCTTCCTTTGCTGGGTAACTCACATATGGTATAACTTAGAGCGTATTTAAAGACTTTTCAATAGCGGCCAGCAGGTCTTTGACATTTTCCAGACCGACGGAAATGCGGACCGTGCCCGGCGTAATGCCGCAGGCGCGCTGTGCTTCTTCAGAAAGCTGCTGATGCGTCGTCGATGCCGGATGAACGAGGAGGGACTTGGAGTCGCCAACGTTGGCCAAATCGGAGAAGATTTCGGCGTTGTCAATGAATTTACGAGCAGCTGCATAGCCGTCCTTCAGTTCGAAGGAGAAAATGGAGCCTGTTCCCTTGGGGAAGTACTTCTGAGCCAGTTTGTAGTACGGCGAAGACGGCAGGGACGGGTAGTTGACCTTGGAGATTTTCGGATGGTTTTCCAGGTATGCTGCAATTTTCTGTGCATTTTCTACGTGACGTTCAATACGCAGGGACAACGATTCGAGACCCTGAATGAGGAGCCATGCATTGAACGGGCTGATGCAGGCGCCCAGGTCACGCAGGCCTTTGGCACGGATACGGGTAACGAAGCCGGCACCGGGAACGTCGGTTGCGAAGTTTACGCCGTTGTACGAAGCGTCAGGCGATGCGAATTCTTTAAACCGGCCCGATGCAGCCCAGTCGAATTTGCCGTTTTCTACGATTACGCCACCCAGCGTCGTGCCGTGACCGCCGATGAATTTCGTAGCCGAATGAACGACGATGTCAGCACCGTGTTCGAACGGACGGAACAGGTACGGTGTAGCGAAGGTATTGTCGACGATAACCGGCAGGCCATGTTTGTGAGCTACTTCAGCAATGGCTTCAAAGTCCGGAATGTTGATAGCCGGGTTGCCCAGGCTTTCGAAGTAAACGGCTTTGGTCTTGTCGTTGATGACTTTTTCGAACGATGCCGGATCGTCTACATCAGCAAAGCGGGTCGTAATGCCGAGGTGTTTGAATGTTTCCGTAAACAGTTCGAATGTGCCGCCGTACAACGTAGGAGCTGCAACGATTTCATCGCCTGCACCGGCAAGGTTCAGGATAGAGTAGGCAATGGAAGAAGCACCGCTGGCCGTTGCCAGAGCTGCCGTGCCGCCTTCAAGAGCAGCCACGCGTTTTTCCAGGACGTCCTGAGTCGGGTTGGTCAGACGGCTGTAAATGAAGCCCGGTTTGCGCAGTGCGAACAGATCTTCCCCTTCCTGCGTATCCTTAAATACATATGATGTGGTCTGGTAAATAGGAACGGCACGAGAACCTGTCGTAGGATCAGGTACCTGACCTGCATGCTGCTGTAATGTTTCGAATGCGTAGTTTTTGTTTGTGTTTTCGCTCATAGTGATTTCCCCCTGTGTACTAAATACATTAAATTATTTTACTTTACTATGACAACCTTTAGATGGTGTGTTAGCTGTTGTGTATGGGTAATAAAAAAAGCTTCCATCCCCGGTAAAGGGACGGAAGCACCGTGATACCACCCAATTTCACCTAACCCTCGCGGATTAAGCCTCTTCAGGTACGCAGGCTGAAGCCTTGAATACCATAGCACTGTAACGGGCGCGCCCGGACGGTCTAACGATTCGACCAGCCTGCTCCGAGTCCATCTTCTACGAAACATCGTGCATTCCCTTTCACCAGGTGGGAACTCTCTGTGCCATTCCTTTTCGTGTACTCTTCTCTTCATTGCAACACTATCAAGTTGTTGACGTAAGTCTATCA
>NZ_CATWFF010000027.1 GCF_958350005.1 uncultured Megasphaera sp.
CTAGTAGTATATACGGAGACAAGATACATGGATGCATTAGCAAATAAATTCTATTTTTTGGCAACCTACGGATGTCAGATGAACGAAAGTGACAGTGAACGATATGCCGGGCAGCTGGAAGCCCTTGGCTATCACAGGACCGAAGAAATCGACATGGCCGATGTCGTGCTGCTGAATACGTGCTGCGTCCGCGAAACGGCGGAAGGGAAGATACTGGGAAAAATCGGCGAACTCAAGCATATTAAAGCCCGCAATCCACAGCTGATTATTGCCGTGACCGGATGTATGGCTCAGGAGTGGCAGGACCGGCTGTTCCAGCGGGCTCCCCATATTGACCTGGTCATTGGTACCCATAATATACATAAGCTGATCGAGCTGCTGCAGGAACGGCAGCACAAATCGGATCATTATCTGGCCGCTGATATGACGGCACCAGCCTTTCATGAGCTGCCGACCAAGCGGTTTCAGAAATTTTTTGCCTGGGTGCCGATTATGAATGGCTGCAATAAATTTTGTACGTACTGCATCGTTCCTTATGTACGGGGACGTGAAGTGAGCCGGCCTGTAGATGAAATTCTCCGGGAAATCAAGACGATTGCCGCTGAAGGGTATAAGGAAATTACCCTGCTCGGGCAAAATGTCAACTCCTATGGCCTCGATTTAAAAGACGACCTGGATTTCAGTACGCTCATACAGGAAATAGACCGCATTGACGGCATCGAACGAGTCCGCTATATGACCAGTCATCCCAAGGATATGACCTTTGCCATGATCGATGCCATTGGGGCCAGCAAAAAAGTGGTCAACCACATGCATCTTCCTATTCAGAGCGGTTCTGATGAACTGCTGAAGCGGATGAACCGGGGATATACGGTGGCTCATTACCTGGAACTCGTCGACTATGCCCGTGCCCGTATTCCCGATCTGGTGCTGACGACCGACCTGATCGTAGGTTTTCCGGGGGAAACGGAAGAAATGTTCCAAGATACATTGCAGCTGCTGCAGAAGGTACAGTATGATATGGCCTATACCTTTATCTATTCTCCCCGGACGGGAACGCCGGCTGCCAAAATGGACGGGCAGATTTCAGCGGAAGAAAAGAGCCGGCGCCTGCAGCGCCTCATGGATGTACAGAATGTATACAGCCTGGCCCGCAATGAAGCAATGGAACAAAAGACGTATGAAGTCATTGTCGAAGGGCCGACGAAGAATGACGAGCACCATTGGTTTGGCCGGACCCGCGGCAATAAGATGATTATTTGGGAAGACGATGGCTCTGTCCGCATCGGCGATACTGTGCAGGTAATGGTAGATAAAGGGCAGACCTGGGTATTAAAGGGCCATCTGGTTCACTAAGGAGGCAACACGTTGGCTGATACAGTGAAAATGACGCCTATGTTAAAGCAGTACATGGAAATGAAAGCGCAGTGTCAGGATAAAATTCTGTTTTTCCGACTTGGCGATTTTTATGAAATGTTTAATGACGATGCCATTACGGCATCGCGGGAACTGGATCTGACCCTGACCGGCCGGGGTGTCGGCAATAACGAACGCGTACCTATGTGCGGCGTTCCTTTTCATTCTGCCGATACGTATATTGAACGGCTCGTTCACAAGGGATATAAAGTCGCTATTTGCGAGCAAATGGAAGATCCTAAGCTGACAAAAGGGCTCGTAAAGCGGGATATTATCAAAGTCATTACGCCAGGAACGATTACGCTGGAACACGCCGTCGCTTCCAAGAAAAACAACTATATCAGCTGTATCTGTGAACACGGCGAAACGGCTGCTGTTGCATTCATGGACGTTACGACAGGAGAATGCCTTTGGACCTCCTGTGCCTTAGATGCCATGGAAGATGTGGTGCTGGATGCCCTTTCTGTATATGAGCCGAGTGAACTGATCTATTTTCACATGGATACCCGCATTGATGCTGTACTGGCATATGTGCGGGACCGCCTGTCTGTATGCACTGTGACGAAGGTAGAGGCCGATGAAGCCGTCGATTATGCGCAGAAAGCAGCGGCGCAGTTTTGCGGCAGCAAGACTGATGAAACAGCCGGGCAGTGCATCGGCATGCTCCTGACCTACGTCAGCAGTGTTATGCATTCAGATATCCGGCATATTACGTCCTTAGAACATATTGATAATGGACAGCGCCTGGTTATCGATGCGGCCAGCCTGCGGCATCTGGAAATTACGCAGAATGTACGGGACGGAGGTCGTAAGGGAACCCTTCTGGACGTTCTGGACAAGACGAAAACCGCTATGGGTGCCCGTCTGCTGCGCAAGTGGCTGGAAGCGCCGCTGGTGCGGATCGACCGTATCCTGCAGCGCCAGGACGCAGTAGAGGAAATTCTCAGCCATGAAATTCTGCGCCAGGAACTGGGAGAAACGCTGGAAAAGATATACGATTTTGAACGGATTCTGACGCGCATTGAAACGGGGACGGCAAGTCCGAAAGATCTCGTAGCGCTCCGCGATTCTCTGGCCGTACTGCCTCAGCTTCATCACATTCTGTCTGGCACGAAAGCTGACCTTCTGCAGCAGCTGGACGGACGTATGGCGCCGCATCAGGATGTATACGACCTGTTATGCCGGGGCATACAGGATGACCCGGGCATTACCATTCGCAATGGCGGCGTAATCCGGGCCGGGTTCAGTCAGGAACTGGATGACATCCGGTCTGTTGCGGAAAACAGCAAGCAGTACCTGAAGAATCTGGAAGAAGAAGAAAAAGACAAGACCGGCATTAAAATGAAAATTGGCTATACGAAGGTCTTCGGCTATTATTTTGAAATTTCCCATGCCAATACCAAGCCCATTCCAGAATACTATGTCCGCAAGCAGACCCTGGTCAATGCAGAACGGTATATTACGCCGGCACTGAAAGAATTTGAAGTAAAAGTGCTGACGTCTCAGGAACGGACACTGGAACTGGAATACCAGCTGTTTGCCCAGATTCGCAGGGATATACAGACCCATATTCAGGCCATGCAGCAGACTGCCAGAGCTGTCGCCCAGGTTGACTGCCTGTACAGCCTGGCCTGTGGGGCCCACGATAATCATTATGTCCGGCCCAGCCTGAATACGGACCATTCGGTGCAAATGAAAGACGGCCGTCATCCTATTATTGAAAAATATCTGAAAGATGAACTATTTGTGCCCAATGACGTAACCTTGAATCATCATACCCATGAAATTCTGGTCATTACAGGACCCAATATGGCCGGAAAATCGACATATATGCGTCAGATTGCCGTTCTGCTGCTCATGGCCCAGGCCGGCTCATTTATTCCGGTCCGGGAAGCGTCCATTTGCCCGGTAGACCGCATTTTTACCCGTATTGGAGCCAGTGATGACATCCTGACCGGCCAGAGTACGTTTATGGTGGAAATGCGGGAAGTTTCCTATATTTTAAGCCATGCCACAGAAAACAGCCTGCTCATTTTAGACGAAATCGGCAGGGGAACCAGCACCTTTGACGGCATGTCCATTGCCCGGGCTGTCATTGAGTACTGCCTCCGTCACGTCCATGCCATGACGCTGTTTGCTACGCATTATCACGAACTGACAGATATGGCTGACGAATCGGAAAAGATCAAGAATTATACTGTAGCCGTCAAAGAACGGGGGAAGAACATCAAATTTCTGCGGCGCATTATACCAGGCGGTGCCGATCGCAGTTATGGCATTCATGTAGCCCGTCTGGCCGGACTGCCGGAAAGTCTGCTGAAGCGGGCTGAGCAGATTCTGGCTGATCTGGAATCGCAGGGCATGCCGGCAGTACCGGTTCCCAAGGCAGCGCCTCCGTCATCGCCAGACAGCCTGTTTGTCAATCCTATTATGGATAAGCTGCTGCACATTGACGTTTCCAGTATGACTCCTATTGAAGCCATATCGTTTCTGTATTCCCTGCAGAAAGAAGCCCAGGAAGGGAGCGGTTTGAATTGAACTCCATCATTAATGTACTGGATGAAGCAACGCGCAATAAAATTGCTGCCGGTGAAGTCGTAGAACGGCCTGCTTCGTGTATTAAGGAACTGGTGGAAAATGCCATTGATGCCGGAGCCAAGGCGGTGGAAATCGAAATTGCCGACGGCGGCCAGTCCTATATGCGCGTTACTGATGATGGCTGCGGCATGAGTGAAGAAGATGCCAAAAAGTGCATTATCCGCCATGCTACGAGCAAGATCAGTTCCGTAGAAGATATTTTTTCCATTACGTCTCTGGGCTTTCGCGGCGAAGCCGTGCCCAGCATCGCTTCCGTATCTCATATGCAGATTACGACGCGGCGGCCTGATGATGACTTTGCCACCCATTTGCTGCTCGACGGCGGCGTCATTACAGAGGAAGAACAAATCGGCGCACCTGTTGGAACGACGATGGAAGTGAGCGATTTATTTTATAATACGCCGGCACGGCGGAAGTTCTTGAAAAGTGAGCGGACTGAAAGCGCCAAAATCAGTGAAATGATTACCAAACTGGCTCTGGCCCAGCCGGCAATTGCCGTTACGTTTACCAATAATGGCCGAACAACGCTGCGTACTGGCGGCGGTGGTCAGCTGAAAGAGACAATCGCCAATATTTACGGAGCATCGTTGGCCAGGGAAATCTTTCCCATTTCCTATGATGGCGAAGATATGACCATCGAAGGCTATGTGGGCAAGCCGTCGGTTCTGAAAAGTACGCGGGCCTGGCAGACCTGTATCGTCAATGAACGGATTGTGCACAATCCTGTCATGTTCAAGGCTGTGGAAAATGCCTATCACGCCATGCTGCCCAAATCAGGCTATCCCTTTGTAATGATTCACGTCCATATGGACCCGGCTGCTCTGGACGTCAATGTGCATCCGGCTAAGACGGAAATCAAATTTGCCGACGAACAGGCTGTATACCGGGCCATATATCATAGTATTATTACGGCATTGGTAGCCCAGGAAAAGCCGGAAGATATTGCAACGACTGTCGCCTTTTCAGACCGTCAGGCCCAGCATATTGAAGAAACGGAACAGAAGCTGGAATTACAGGAACAGACTGAACGGACCGTACAGACTCAGACCCTGCCATTTATGACGGAACCGGCGGTGCCGTCAGCTCCGGCTGTGCCGGCGTCTCAGCACGTACAGGAACCTTCGGCGCCGCAGTGGCAGCCTGCCGCTTCAAGTCGGGAAACCGCCCCGTCTGCAACGCCTCATCAGGAACCGAACCGTTCCTGGCCGGAAACACCGTATCGTTCCGCGTCTTCGGCGCCGTCTGCAGAAGCGGTGAGTCAGTTCAGCCAGGCTTTGGCCGAACGGCAGTCCCCGTCAGCAGGGGACGGAGAGGCAGAAGAAACGCCGGTCATTACCTTTGACGGCGACGCCGATGTGTTCATTCCCCTGGGGGAAGTGGCAGACTGCTTCATTATTGCCAAAAAAGGGCAGGATTTATATATTGTAGACCAGCATGCGGCACATGAACGCATTCGCTATGACCGCTTCTGCAACCGTGTGGAATCCATGCCGAGCCAGCAGCTGCTGACGGCGGAATTTGTCGATGTCGATGCCAGCGATATGACCTTGCTTACAGAACGAAAAGAGGTCTTTGCCGATCTGGGTTATCTCTATTCTGAAGCGGGCCCGACGACGCTGCGGATGGAAGCTGTACCCTGCGACCTGCCAGTCAGTGAAATCGCCGATTCCCTGCAGGATATCTGCCAGGCCCTCCATGAAAACAACGGCCTGGACAAGGCGACGCTGCGCCATCGCTCACTGGCCTATTTGTCCTGCCACGGTGCGATTAAGGCCGGCGATACCCTGAATATCCGGCAGATGAAACAGCTTCTGGAAGAACTGTTTCATACAGATAAGCCCTATGTATGCCCTCATGGGCGGCCCATTATCGTCCGCTTTACGCCGGACGAACTGGCCCGGCTGTTTAAACGGACATGACGGGCCGCAGCATATACGTAACACCGGCGCTGAAAGCCCGGCAGCAGCGGTGTGAAGACGTACGCCGCTGGGCTGAGGAAATCGGCGCCGTATACGTACCGCGGCAGGGGCGGACGGTGAAAGCCCTGGAAGAGGCTTATGGAGAAAACTTTCTCGTATACTCGTCGCGGGGACCGCAGATTGTCCGCCCTGAAGGAGTTCATTTTTTCAGCCTTAATATGGCAGAACTTCGCATCCAGCATCTCCGTAAAGGCGCAGCCGATCACTTTCTGGAAGCGATAGGCGCTGGTGATAAGCCTATCCGCTTTCTGGACTGTACTTGCGGATTTGGTGCTGATTCTATTGTGGCTTCGTTTGCCCTGCCTCAGGGATCAGTGCTGGATGCTCTGGAAGTATCGCCGCTCATGGAAGCGGTGACGGCCTGGGGATTTCGCTATTTTCAGCATTCAAAAGACGATGTGACGGCGGCACTGCGGCGGATTCATCTGATGCTGGGAGACTACCGGGACTACCTCAGAGACAGCCGGACTCCTTCGTATGACGTCATCTACTTTGATCCCATGTTCAGCCATCCCGTTGCGGCAAGCTGTCAGTTTCAGCCTGTCCGTTCCCTCATGAATCACAGCGAGCTTACGGCAGATGCCGTGTACCTGGCCCTGCAGAAAGGGCGGCGCGTCGTCATTAAAGAGCGTGACTTTACGCGGCTGAAACGGGACTTTCCCCATCTGAAGCAGTATGGCGGAACGTACAGCCGCATCGGCTACGCTGTAATTGAAAGCGAGGAATCATAATGGAACGGCTTATTGCCATTGTCGGGCCTACTGCCGTAGGAAAGACGGCCCTGAGCTTTGCCCTGGCCGAACACTTTCATACGGAGCTCATTTCCGGCGATGCCTATCAGATTTACCGCCATATGGACATTGGCACGGCAAAGCCGACAGCTGACGAATTGCAGAAGTACAGGCATCATCTCATCGATGTGGCCGATCCGGGAGAGCCCTATTCGGCAGCCACTTTCTGCAGCATGGCCGGAGCGGCTATTACCAGCCTCAATCAACAGGGACAGATTCCCATTCTGGTCGGCGGTACGGGGCTGTACGTGCAATCCCTCCTGGAAGGGTATTCCTTCGGCGCTTCTGGCGCCAGCGAAGCCCTGCGAAATCAGGCGCGAACGCGTATGGAAACGTGTTCGGCAGAGGAGTTAAAGCAGTATATTGTGGAACATACGGACTGGCAGCCGGCAGACTGGCATGAGCTGCTGGCCAATACGAACCGCCTCGTCCGGCTGCTGACGGCCATTGAACAGGGCGAAGGGCGGCAGTTTGTCCGGGCCGGAAAAGCGGATGGACTGGTGTACAAGGCCTTTGTCATCGGCCTGTCGCTGCCGCGGGATGTCCTGTACCGGCGCATTGAACAGCGCATTGATGCCATGCTGGCCCAGGGCTGGCCAGAGGAAGTACAGCGTCTTCTGGATGCCGGCGTGCCCGTTCAGTGTCAGGCCATGAAAGCCATTGGCTATGCCGAGCTGGCATCGTATCTGCAGGGCCGTCTGTCATTGGAAGAAGCGGCTGATCAGATTAAAACCCGTACCAGGCGGTTTGCCAAACGCCAGCTGACCTGGTATCGACGCATGCCCTACATCCGCTGGTTTGCCAAGGATGCCTATGCATTGGAAGAAGAGCTGGCTGCTGATGTAATCCGGCAGAGTACAGAAGTCATGACAGAATAGAAGTCGTGACGTAATACACGTATTTTATACTGCTCGAAATAAAATACAAAGTTGCAGAATTTATTTCATACATAGAAGTGAAAGGGACGTTGGTTGTGTCAATAGATTTGGAAGCATTACGAAAAAAAGCAATGAGCACCTGTGCCGCTCAGTTTGAACGCATTGATACGATTTGTCTGCATAATACGGAAAAAGTACTGCAGGCTTATAAAGAAGCACAGATTTCAGCCTATCAGTTTGCCGGTACGTCCGGATATGGCTACAGTGACCTGGGACGGGAAAAACTGGACGAAGTATTTGCCCGTGTTTTCAAGGCGGAAAAAGCGCTTGTACGTCCGCACTTTGTGTCGGGAACCCATGCGCTGGCAACGGTTCTCTGCGCACTTTTGAATACAGGCGATCTTCTCATATCCCTCGTAGGAGCTCCCTATGATACGATGCAAGGCGTCATTGGCTATGCCCGTTATACGCCGCATTCGCTGAAAGAAAAAGGCGTACAGTACGAAGAAGTGCCCCTGAAAGAGAATACGTATGATCTGGACGGGATTCGCCAGGCCGTTGCTGCCGGAAAACCCAAGGTCGTACTCATTCAGCGATCCCGCGGCTACAGCTCGAGACCGTCTTTGAAGATTGCCGATATTCGTGCTATTATTGAAACCGTACGGGCCGTCAGTCCCCAGACCATTTGCTTTGTCGATAACTGTTACGGCGAATTTGCTGCCGAAGAAGAACCGATTGAAGCAGGAGCCGATATTATTGCGGGCTCGCTCATTAAAAATGCCGGCGGCGGCATTGCTCCTACTGGCGGCTATATTGCCGGCCGAGAAGATCTGGTTCAGGCTGCTGCCGATTATCTGACGGCACCGGGACTGGGCGATGAACTGGGGTCTTATGCAGCCGGATACCGCCTGTTTTTCCAGGGCTTTTTCATGGCGCCCCATGTTACGGCTCAGGCCATTAAAGGCGCTGTTTTTGCAGCAGCCGTATTTTCGGAACTGGGCTTTGCCGTTTCGCCGCAGCCCCAGGACCTGCGCTATGATCTGATTCAGACCATTTACTTAAACAGTGAACGCAATATGTGCCGGTTCTGCGAAGGCCTGCAGTCTTTTTCGCCTGTCGACGCCCATGTAACGCCGATTCCGGGAGATATGCCCGGCTATGCTGATAAAATTATTATGGCAGCCGGTGACTTCGTGCAGGGCTCGTCCATTGAGCTGTCTGCAGACGGCCCCATTCGCGAACCGTACATGATCTACCTCCAGGGCGGCATTGTCTTTGAACACAATGTCCTGGCTGTCCTGCAGGCAGCAAAGTATATCTGCGACAGCGAAGAAGGAGCTGCTCATGATTAAAGAAGTACTCGTCGTCGAAGGAAAATCAGATGTTGCCCGCATCCGGGCCAGTCACATTGATGCCGACATGATTACGACAGACGGATTTAACCTGCATCCCCATACGATGGAGCAGATTCGCTGTGCCTATGAAAAGCGGGGTATTATCATTCTGACCGATCCGGACAGTGCCGGTGAACGGATCCGCAAGTACCTGACCGAGCGCTTTCCTGCGGCCAAGCATGCCTTTATTCCGCGTAAAGATGCCATTGCCAACGATGATCTCGGCGTGGAACAGGCGTCGCCGGAAGCGATTCGCCTGGCCCTGTCCAAAACGCGGTGTGCCACGTATAAGCCGCAGCAGACCTTTGACATGACCGATCTCATGGCTGCCGGGCTGAATGGCACGGCAGAAGCAGCGGACCGCCGCGCTGCTGTCGGCGCCCTGCTTGGCATCGGCTACGGAAATGCCAAACAGTTTGTAAAGCGTCTGAACCATTATGGTGTAACGAGAGAAGAATGGAACGACGCGGTTCAGCAAATAGAGGAGGAACGCCTGTGATGAAAGAAGCCGATTTATCAAATCCCGACGTCGTCCGCTACGTTGTCAAGCGGTTCGGCCTGCGCATGCATAAAAAACTGGGACAGAACTTTCTCATTCGCCATTCCGTAGTCGACGGCATTGCCGAAGCAGCCGGCCTGGAAGAAGGAACACCGGTACTGGAAATTGGTCCCGGCATCGGCACCCTGACCCAGGCGCTGGCTGAGACCGGCGCCGATGTGACGGCTGTTGAACTGGATGACCGCCTGCTGCCGGTGCTGGAAAAAACACTGGCTCATTATGATAATGTCCGCGTCGTTCACGGCGATATTCTGCGCATCGACATTGAAGAAGTCATGCAGCATAAGCCCTTTACAGTCTGTGCGAATCTGCCGTATTATATTACGACACCTATTATTATGAAGCTGCTGGAACAGAAACTGCCTATTGAAAAGATCGTCGTCATGGTCCAGAAAGAAGTGGCTGAACGCATGACTGCCGTTCCAGGCAGCAAGATATATGGCGCCCTGTCTGTATCGGTACAGTATTATACGGAGCCGAAAATGCTGTTTGATATTTCGCCGAAGTGCTTCCTGCCGGCGCCGGAAGTGACCTCAGCCGTCGTATCCATGGATGTACGCCGGCAGCCGCCTGTCGATGTGGCCGATGAAAAACGGTTTTTCCAGGTCGTAAAAGCTGCCTTTTCGCAGCGCCGCAAAACCTTTGCCAATACCCTGCGGGCTGCAGGCCTGTCTAAAGAAGACATCGCTTCTTTGCTGCAGAAAAGCGGCATTGACGGCGGCCGCCGCGGTGAAACCATGAGCCTTCAGGAATTTGCTGATGTAGCCAATGCCTGGAGCCGGCTGTGCAGCCGTACGCAGCCATAGATTCCTGTCTGTTGTGAGGAGGAGCCATGCCAGAATTACTAGCGCCTGCCGGTTCATTTGAGGCCGTTCTGGCCGCCATTGATGCCGGCACCGATGCCGTCTATTTGGGCGGGCAGGCATTCAATGCCAGAAAATTTGCCCATAATTTATCTGATGAAGAACTGGCCCGGGCTGTACGTACGGCCCATCTGTTTGGGGTCAGAATATATGTGACAGTCAATATTATCTTAGCCGACCGGGAAGTAGATGCAGTGGCGGCATATTTGCAGTATTTAGATTCCATTCAGGTCGACGGCATTATTGTTCAGGACATGGCCGTTGCCGCCGTAGCCCGCCGTGTAGCGCCGCACCTGCCTCTCCATGGCAGCACGCAGATGACCGTTGCCGATCTGGCAGGCGTGGAGTTTCTGGAAAGGCAGGGATTTACGCAGGCCGTATTGGCACGGGAACTGTCTCTGCCGGAAATACGCGCCATTTGCAGCCACACCTCCATGAATATCGAAGTATTTGTGCATGGCGCATCGTGTATGTCCTATTCCGGGCAGTGCCTGATGAGCAGCTTTATTGGCGGCCGCAGCGGCAACCGCGGCGCCTGCGCACAGCCCTGCCGCCTGCCCTATACCCTTCTGGCCGATGGGAAGGCAGCAGCTCCGGAAGCGTATATGCTCAGTTTAAAAGACCTGAATGGCCTGGAGTATATAGAAGCCCTGACCGATGCCGGCGTCTCTTCCTTTAAGATTGAAGGCCGCATGAAAGGAGCCGGCTATGTCCGGTCCGTCGTATCAGCCTATCGGCGCGTCATGGACAGTCTGTGCCGGCCGGCACAGGAACAGCGGCAGGCCCTGCAGCTTGGGAAAACACAAACGGCTGAAAGCTTTAACCGCCTGTATCAGCATGATTTTCTGGCTGGCTCCGTAGGTCGTCATACCATTACGGAACAGGCCGGCGGCAATCAGGGCCGTCGTATTGGCCACGTGACGTACTGTCAGGGAACGAAGGCCGAAGCGGTGACAGACGAGCCGCTGGCTGCAGGAGATTTAGTTAAAATCGTCAGCCCCGACGGAACCGAATGGGTTACAGAAGTCGCTGATGCTGTCGGTTCCTTTACGAATAAAAAGGGAATTTCCCTGACTTTTAAGCGCCGTGATGTCGGTACAGGCCTGCTGTTTCGGCTGGCCCGCCAGGAAGATCGGCAGGGACAGCCGGCCATATCGATGCGCCGCCTCCCGGTGTATATGCATGTTGACTGTGACGAAAAAGGCGCACTGCGCCTGACGATCTGGGATGAAGCTGGTCATACTGCCGAAGTCGTATCGGACTATGTACCGCAGAAGGCCACGAAGCGCCCGGCTACAACGTCCTGGATTACAGGCCAGCTCGATCGCTTGGGACAGACCCCTTTTTCCCTGGCTTATGCCGATATGTGGGATGAAACCTATATGATTCCGTCCAGCGTCATCAATGACCTGCGCCGTCAGGCGGCACATGCCCTGACGGAGACCATACTGGCTGAATACAGCCGGCCTGAAGCCGGTGCTCTGCCGGATGCTCCGACAATTACACCGACTTCTGCAGGTCCTGGGAAATCCAGAAAACCGGGTATTGTCGTGCGCTGTGATTCCCTGGATGCCGTGGAAGCGGCCCTGCAGGCAGGCTGCAGCCGTATTGTGTTTGGCGGCGAATCTTATGACCATCATGTATTTCAGGCCGGGCAGTGGCGTCAGGCCGCAGACCTGGCTCGTCAGTATGATGCGGAAATCTGGGCCGCAACGCCCCGCATTGTAACAGAAAAAAGCGCGGCCCTGGTTCAGCAGGAACTGAAAACGGCGCTGGACCATGGCATTGATGGCGTTTATGCCGGGGCCATGAGTATCTTTTCCATGCTCCGCAGCCTGGATGCGAAAGTTCCCGTCTGTGCCGACTGGTCATTGAATATTTTCAACAGCCTTGCTGCCCGGGAATATATCCGCATGGGCTGTCAGAGCATTACCGCTTCGACAGAGGCAACACTGCGGCAAATCAGGGCCATGGCCGCTCAGACGGACGTAGAAGTGCTGGCTCAGGGGCGCATGGAAATGATGGTGACCGAATACTGTCCGGCTTCTGCCTTTACGGGCTCCGGCACCAAAGCTGGATGTTCCCGGCCCTGTCAGCATCATTCCTATGCTTTGCAGGACCGGCGGGATGAAGTATTTCCCATCGTAACGGATCAATACTGCCGCAGCCATATTCTGAATACCCGCGATCTGGATATGATTCCCTATTTTCGGGATCTCGTCCGCGCAGGCGTGGCTCGCGTACGCATTGAAGGACGGGGACGGACACCGGAATGGATTGGCCAGGTGACGAAAACCTATGTGCAGCTCAGCAGCGGTGCCGAAACCATGCTGTTCGGCAAAGAAGACCGCTCTGTTACGCGAGGACATTTTTTCCATGGCATTTTATGATTCAGGAGTTATGATATATGAATAAACGAAGTATGCGTATTCTTGGATTTTATCAAATTCAGAATATGCTTGTCCGCCTGGCGCCGTCCCGGCTGTCCAAGGAAATTGCCAGACGGCTTAAGCCATCTAGTGACAGCGCCGAAGTGATGCAGAATCTGGATGATACGGAAGAAGCCTTTCAGTGCCGGACCTGTGAAACCTCTGTGCCCTTCGGCGGCATTACGGATATTCGGCCGGCTCTGGAAAAAGCTGCCCGTGAAGTCGCCCTGGATGGACAGGAATGTATTGACATATGGAACAATATGCAGCGGTACGGTGACATTCGCCAGTACTTTGCCGAACGGGCAGCCTTATATCCGCAGCTGGCGAAGAAAGCGGCCGCTATTAGTGACTTTTCCGGTCTCATTCATAAAATGGCCGCTGTCTTTGACCAGAACCATCAGATTCGCGACAATGCGTCGCCGGAGCTCATGCGCCTGCGCAGCCGCATTGTCGAACTGGAACGGCAGACCAAACGGTATGTCAACAGCGTCCTTCAGAACAAAGAATACCAGAAATATTTCCAGGACGCCCTCGTAACGGTCCGCAACAACAGGTATGTTATTCCCATCAAGCAGGAATACCGCCATGCCTTTCCCGGCATCGTTCACGATACGTCGGCCAGCGGCTCGACCTTGTATATTGAACCCCTGGCTATTGTCAATGCCAATAATGACCTCCAGGCAGCCCGCATCGGCGAAACGAAGGAAATTGAACGCATTTTCCGCCGTCTTACCAAAGCGGTGCAGGATCAGTATGACGAACTGGCTGACAGCACCCAGTCTGTAGGCATGCTGGAATTTATCTTTACCAAAGCGGATCTGGCTGTCCAGATGAAAGCCTGCCGGCCTCTCGTATCGAAGACGCGCTGCATCAAACTCATTCAGGCCCGTCATCCTCTGATTGATGCAAAACACGTCGTTCCCAATACGATCATTCTGGGCGGGGAATACCGGATTCTCCTCATTACCGGGTCCAATACGGGCGGTAAGACTGTGGCCATGAAGACGCTGGGCCTCCTGGTACTCATGTATCAGGCCGGCCTGTTTCTGCCTGTGGGGGAAGAATCGGAACTGCCCTTTATCAACGACGTCCTTGCCGATATTGGCGATGAACAGGATATTTCTCAGAACCTCAGTACCTTTTCCAGCCATATGAAACAGGTCATCTATATTCTGCGCCACTGCGGCCCGGACGACCTGGTACTGGCCGATGAACTGGGTTCCGGCACCGATCCGGCCGAAGGCAGTGCCCTGGCCATTGCCGTGCTGGATGCACTGTATAAAAAAGGGGCGTACGTCATGGTGACGACTCATTACAATGAGTTAAAAAATTACGCCTATAATACGCCGGGCATTGAAAACGGTCATGTCGAATTCGATGTACAGACCCTGAAGCCTACGTATAAACTGCGCATCGGTGCCGCCGGCAGCAGCCATGCCTTCAGCATCAGCGAACGGCTGGGCCTGCCGGCAGATATACTGGCTCAGGCCAGAGAACTGCGCAGCAAGGCCCAGGACGTGGATATGGAAGCGATCCTGACCAAAATCAACGCTCAGTCCAAGCGCATGGATGAAGAACAGGCCGAACTGGAACAGCGCCTGGCAGCGGTGCGGCAGGAGCAATTCGACCTGCAGAAGGCCAAAGAAAAGGTGACGGCAAAACGACAGGATATTATCGAGTCCAGCCGCCGCGAAGCCTTTGATCTCAAGCGTAATCTGCGCATTGAAGCAGAACGCATTATCCGCGAGCTGAAAGACCATTCCAAAGATAAGACCGATCAGGAAAAAGCCAAAGCCATCGATCAGGCCCGCAGAGCAATTCAGCAGATCTCTTTACCTGACCAGGAACATACATCTCATCGCGATCCCATTGACGTGTCCAAGCTGAAAATCGGTCAGACCGTATACATTAACTCCCTGGGCGGCCTGGGAACGGTAGAAGAATGGAACGGCCGGAAACTGACCGTATCAGTCCGGGGCATGACCGTCCGGGTCAAACCTTCCGATGTGAGTGCTCCTTATCTGGACGAAATCAAAAAAGAAAAGCAGGCTGAGAAAAAAGCGGCTGCTGCCTCTTCCTTCCGGCCCATTCGCACGACTGGCGTGGCTACGGAGCTCAATGTTATCGGCAAGACTTACAGCGAAGCCTTGCCGGAAATAGAACGCTTCCTCGATCAGGCCCTGGCTGCCGGGTTCAGTCCGGTGAAGATTATTCACGGCAAGGGAAGCGGCGCCCTGCGGCGGCAGATACATGAATTCCTGAGCCACCAGCCTTTTGTGACGCGGTATACTGTCGATGATGCCGAAGGCGGCGGCGCCGGCGTGACCCTCGTTTATTTTTAGAAATACAGACTATGGAAGGTCTTGCCAAAGCGGCCGCAGGATTTGCCCATATGAAATAATACGATCCCCGTACTGCATCTCAGAACGATGATGCAGTACGGGGATTTTTGTCAGCCGAAATAGCCTTTTACAGATACTCTCAATAGGCCCTTATGGAGGATAATAGAATTCCATGCTTGTTTTTTTTCTCTTTTTTCAGTACTATACAGGTATACATCATTACAGATATATAGGAGGAACGAGTATGCTTGCAGAAGGGGATATATTGAAATTACAGAACGGCAGTGATGTTCGCGGTGTGGCTGTTGACGGCGTGGCCGGAGAAGCGGTTACCTTGTTTCCGGAAGTGGTTCGGCGCATTGCCGCCGGGTTTGTCAGCTTTCTGGCAGAAAAGACGGGGAAGAAGCCGGCAGAGCTGCGCATTGCTGTAGGCCATGATTCGCGCATTTCCGCTGATGCCCTGAAACAGCAGGTCTTTCAGGGACTGAGCGCCGGCGGAGCATCGGCATTTGACTGCGGCCTGGCATCGACGCCGGCTATGTTCATGTCCATTATTTTTGATCAGACCCACATGGACGGCGCTATCATGATTACGGCCAGCCATTTGCCGTACAATCGGAACGGCATGAAATTCTTTACCCGAAATGGCGGCCTGGAAAAGGCTGAGGTTAAAGACGTCCTGCAGCGGGCTGCAAAACACGATGTAGAAGAACGCAGTGCCGTCAGCGCTCAGGCTGTGGATCTCATGAATCTCTATACCCGCCATTTGTGTCATCTTATCTGCCAGGGCCTGGATGCAGCAGACAGCAGCAAGCCTCTGGCTGGCATGCACATCGTCGTCGATGCGGGAAACGGCGCCGGCGGATTCTTTGTCTCGAAGGTACTGGATGTATTGGGCGCTGATACGTCGGGCAGCCAGTTTCTCAAACCAGACGGCATGTTTCCCAATCACATTCCCAATCCGGAAAACAAGGAAGCCATGGCAGCCATCTGCCAGGCTGTTACGGCAAACCATGCTGATTTAGGCCTTATTTTCGATACCGACGTAGACCGTATGAGTGCCGTTCTGCCAGACAGAAAGGCAGTCAACCGCAATGCCCTCATTGCCATGATGGCTGCTATTCTGGCACCGTCTTATCCGGGCAGCACCATCGTAACCGATTCGGTCACATCTGACGAACTGACAGCCTTTTTGCAGGATGAACTTCATCTGGTTCATCATCGCTACATGCGGGGCTATAAAAACGTCATTGACGAATGTATCCGCCTTAATCAGAACGGTGTTGTGTCGCCTCTGGCCATTGAAACATCCGGTCATGGTGCGCTGAAAGAAAATTATTATCTCGATGACGGCGCCTATTTGGCGGTCAAACTGATTATTGCCGCTGCCAAAGTCCGCAAAGCAGGCCAGCACCTAGGCGATTTAATTGCCAAACTGGGCCATCCCGCAGAAAGCGTAGAATACCGACTGGCCATTAGCGGCACAGACGATGTGCACGCCTATGGTCAGTCGGTCCTGCAGGCTGTGGAACAGCGGGCCCTGGACGCAGGCATTACGGTAGCCAAGCCGTCCTATGAAGGGGTACGCCTCGTCTTTGATGAAGGCTGGGCGCTTCTGCGCATGTCTCTCCACGATCCCAATATGCCCCTGAACATAGAAAGCAAACATGCCGGCGGCTGCCAGGTCATTGCCGCCAAGGTCAAAGCTCTTCTCAGCGGCTTTGATCACCTGGACACGACTGTATTTGCTGCGAAATAACGTCTTCACCGTCATAGACAGACAGGTCTTTCCCATAGGGGAGAGCC
>NZ_CATWFF010000028.1 GCF_958350005.1 uncultured Megasphaera sp.
TGCAATGGCACATTGTCATGCGCCATTGCATGGTCTTATCATACACCTTTTTTATGAGTTGTCTTATCTAAACGTTCGATTTTATTTTTATATTATTGTATCTCCTTATTTTTATTGTATAATACAGTTGTAGCCTTACATATTACCATTATAGACAAGGAGAGAAATACGATGATGATACATTCCATTCCCGCTGGTATTGCTCCGTATATACACAGCCATTACGATGATTTTGTCCATTTGCTTTGCCAGATTATTTCTATTCCTTCACCGACAGGACAGGAACAGGCTAAAGCAGAATGGATTCTGAACTACCTGCACCGCATGGGCGAAACCCAGGCGTATATCGACAAGGCCGGCAATGTCATCTGCCCCTGCCAGACGGAGGGACACGAAACATTCCCACTGTACAATGCCCACATCGATACGGTCTTTACGCAGCTGAAGGAAATTACGCCGTCCATAACCGGCAATATTCTTGCCGCTCCGTCGTGCGGCGACAACAGTTCCAGCGTCGCCGGCCTCCTGTTTATTCTGACCATGATCCGCGATCTGCAGCTGGCCCTGCCGAAAGGGGCACTCTTTGCCTTCAATGTCGGCGAAGAAGGGCTGGGAAATTTAAAAGGTATGCGCCAGCTTATGGCTGACTGGAAACAGTCCGTATCGGAAGTCGTTGCCGTAGACTGCACGTATGATCAGGTCGTCAGCCTTCCCGTCGGCTCACGGCGTTATACCGTTTCCATAGACGCCGAAGGCGGACACAGCTGGATGCATTTCGGCCATACCAACGCCATTGCCGCTGCTGCCGCAATCATTACCCGCCTCTACGCGCTGTCTGTACCGACATCGCCGAAGACGACATATAATATCGGCACTATTCAGGGAGGGACGACAGTCAATTCCATTGCGGCTCATGCCGAATTCACCGTAGATCTCCGTTCTGAATCACACGGCGAGCTACAGAAACTGGACGATACCTTCGCCGCACTGATAAAGGATGAGCAAAATGACAAAATTACCATTACCAAAACGCTGATTGGCGAACGGCCCTGCAGCAACGGCACGACGGCAGATGAGCAGTGCCGCCGCATTGCCGCAATCCGCCGGGAAAAAGGCCTGCCGACGACCTTCATTTCCGGCAGTACAGACGCCAATATTCCCCTGAGTCTGGGCATTCCCGCCATTTCCTTCGGCATCTGCCGCAGCCAGGGCGAACACACTGTTCATGAAACGCTGGAACTGGATACGATTGAACCGGGACTGCTGCAGTTCGTAACGTATATGCTATCTTGATTTTTTCTGACAGTAACATACTTCTTTTTCCACAACCGCCGCCAGTTTTACTGCGGCGGTTTTAAATTCTTCCGGCGTCGTATAGGCATAGGACAGGCGCAGGGAATGAGTAGGCCTGTATCCGTATATATCGCCGGGATTGATGAGGATTCCAGCCGCTGCGGCCCTGTCAAAAAGCCGCTTCATATCGACAGGCACCTGCAGGGTCAGCCAGATATAGAAGCCGCCAGTGGGAACATGCCAGCTGGCAAGATGACGAAAATGCCGGTCCAGTACACTGAGGGCGCAGTCCCGGCGGCGGCGAAGTTCCTGCCGCAGGTGCCGCACATATTCGCCATAGATTCCGCTGGTCAGAAATTCAGCCATTACCAGCTGCGACAAGGCGCTGGCACCATAATCAACCTGCATCTTGACGTCTCCCAGGCGCTGCACTATCGGTTCCGGCCCAATAAGCCAGCCAATGCGCAGACCCGGTGCCAGCGCTTTAGACGCACTCCCCAGATACAGTACAGTTCCGCCTGTATCCAGGGCCTTTAAGGCCGGCGGCGCCGTACCTTCAAAGGTCAGATCACTGTATGCGCCATCTTCAATAACCGGCAGACCGGCAGAGGAACAGAGGTACAGCAGTTCCTGCCGCCGGGCCAGCGGCATCGTGCAGCCTGTGGGATTATGATTCGTCGGAATCGTATACAGGGCGGAATGAACCCGATGGGCTCCTGCCGGCAGCATGTCAGCCAGCTGCTGTACCTGCAGCCCGTCATCGTCCATGGGAACACCGCACAGGCGCAGGGCCGCCGACTGAAAGACCTGCAGAGACTGCAAATACGTCGTTTCTTCCGTATATACGACGGAGCCGCCGTCGAGAAGGCTGGCTGATATAAGCTGCAGTGCCTGCAAGGCGCCGGAGGTAATAATGATGGACGACGGCGGTGCCGTAATGCCCTGGGAAGCCATATGGTCAGATACAGCCTGCCGCAAAGCCGGCAGTCCCAGCGGCTCCGGATAGCCTAAGGATGTCATATGACGGCCTACGTTTTCCAGTACGCGCCGCATCTTTTCAGCGGGAAAAAGCCGGGGATCCAGCTCGCCCGTTCCTAATCGCACCACCTGGGGATCAAACTCCAGGTGGTTAATATGCTGCACCATAGTCCGATTAGCCTGAAAATAGCCGGATGCAACATAACTTCCCCAGTTTGGCTGCGGCGGCAGCCGCAGCGGCCATGTATGGCCGGCAATCTGCGTGCCTGCACTGCGGCGGCCTTCGACGACGCCATACGACACCAGTTTATCTATGGCGGCGCTGACAGTACTGCGGTTTACGCCAAAACAAACAGCCATATCCCGCTGTGACGGCAGGCGCGTACCGGCCGGCCATTCGCCGCTGCGGACTTTCTGGCAAATAAAGCGGACAATCTGTTCATATACGGGCATATTCAGTTTCTTATCCGGCTTCCATGCCAGCCGGACCGGCTCGACTCGTTTCTGCATGTTTCTCCTTTTGGCTGGTTCCTGTTCCGCCGCCTTGGCTGGTCCCAGGCCAGCTCCTTCCTGTTATACTAAATACAGCGCATACACTCGGAAAGGTACGTTCTTATAGTTTAATTATACAGTATGATAAAAAGATTGTATGTACCTGAACATATATCGCCAGTATTCTATTACCAGGAGGGATGGACATGACATTTTTCTTACAGGGACTGACACTGGGACTGGCCTATATCGCCCCTATTGGCATGCAGAATCTGTTCGTCATCAATGCGGCCCTGACGTTTCCGCGCCGCCGGGCACTGGCAGCGGCGCTGATCGTGCTGTTTTTTGATATCACCCTGTCTATAAGCTGCTTTTACGGCATCGGGTCCCTTATGGCCCGCTACGAGTGGCTTCAGCTCGTCATTCTCTGCCTGGGAAGCCTTCTCGTCATGTCCATTGGAATTCGCCTGTTCCGCACACGGAACGAAGGGAATATGACGAAAGCTGCGCCGCCTACATTGCCGCAGACCATTTCCCGGGCCTGTGTAGTCACCTGGTTCAATCCTCAGGCGATTCTGGACGGAACGATGCTGCTCGGCGCCTTTCATGTCACCTTGACGGCGTCTCAGGCTGCTCCTTTTATGACTGGCGTCATTACGGCCTCGTGTGCATGGTTTCTCGGTCTCGTCTTTTTCATCTCCCTGTACAGTCACCGGTTCAGTGCCAGCATACTCCGCATGATCAATATGGCCTGCGGTGCCATCATTTTCCTGTACGGCGGAAAGCTGTTCTGCCAGTTTCTTCAGCTCAGCCAGTTATGGCCCTGACATATTCTCTGTTCTGACAGCAAAGGCTCCTGTATCGGCATATCCAATAGACGCTGAGCAGATAATACTATAAAATGAAGAGGTATACCTGCTGATAATCTATATAAGGAGCATGCCCATGTTTAACCGATACGTGTTTTTCTGGAAAATCGGCATCCTGACCATGGCAGGGTCTCTTGCCGCATGGTGGCTGTATGGCCATATAGTTCCGGCATTGCAGCCCTGGCCGTCAGTCCTGCCGTTTTTGCTGCTGTCATTCTGCTTTACCCTGTCACACAATGCGATTCATGCCCTGCCCATTGCGGTTGTAAAAGTACTGGCCTGGACCGGCGGCATATGGCTGGGCTTTATTATCTATTCTGCCTTTGCTGCCGCCGCCTTTGCCCTTCTGTACGTCTTGAGCCTTGCCGTCGGCTGCAGCCAGCTGTGGCAGTCCTGGGCACCGTCCATCGCCTTGCTGTGCGCCGCTACCGTAGTGATTCTTTTGCTGCACAGTGCCTGGAAGGCCTTTCATCCCATATACCGGACTGTCACCTTGTCTGTACCGGCAATTTCCTCGCCAGTCACGCTGGCCTTTGTCACAGATATTCATCTGAGTCCTATCCTCAGCACCTGGCATACACGCCGTCTGGTCCGCAAACTGATGCAGCTCCAGCCGGACTGCATCCTCTTCGGCGGCGACCTCATTGACGCCCACTGGGATTTCGTCCGGCGCGACGGCAGTTATGCACCGCTTCTGGACCTGAAAGCTCCCTTCGGCGTATATGCAGTCTACGGCAATCACGATTACTTCGACAGCTCCATTAGGGAACTTTCGCAGTCTCTGCCATCTCTTCACTTTCTCTGCAATGACCGGGCCTATCTGCCGGAACACATCGTCCTGACCGGACTGAATGACTACCTTCACGAGCCAGCTAACGACGTACCGCCAGCCGTCGACGGCGCATACAACATCCTCATGGACCACGAACCACTGCGCATCGCTCAGGCCGGCCGCCGGGGCTATGATCTCTACCTGGGCGGTCATACGCACGGCGGCCAGTTTTTCCCCGTAACAGCCATTACGAAACGACTGTTTCCCCTGTCCTTTGGGACGGCCCGTTTCGGAAGCCTGACAGCCATCGTATCCAGCGGCTATGGGTTCTGGGGCCTCCCGCTGCGTACAGGGCCGGCACCGGAAATCGTCGTTCTCCGCCTTCAGCCAATTTCACAGTAACAGAAAAAGAGCGCAGCTCCAGGAATGGGAGGAGCTGCGCTCTTACTGTATCTGTACAGTTACTGCACAGTATTAATCAAAGCAGTACTGGCAAAATACGCCGGTCAGGTCAAAGCCGCGTTTCTGCTGTGTATCGGCTACGGCACCGGATTTTGGCTGTTCCATCGAAGCCAGCAGTGCTTCGCCGCGGCAGTAAATACCTTCACCGTTTGCATTACCGCTGAACGGCAAGGGCATCATCGTATTTACCAAGTTGTCAAAAGTCAATGTGTTCTGTTTCATCATGAAGCCCCCTTCTGCGAGCCTGTGTACATACTTCATTCTCGCTTGGTCTGTATCATACTCCCATTCGCAGCGGTTGTCAATGATTTTTGCTCATAAATTTTGTAAAATCTATGAGAAAAGTGAAACATAGTTAATGAGCAGCTTGGCAATCAGCACGACCGTAACTGCCAGCATAATGACCCGAATAAACCCGGTTCCGCGCCGAATGGCCATGCGGGAACCGAAATAGGCACCAATCATCAGGCTTACAGCCAGCACAACGGCATAGACGTACCAGATTTTCTGCCAATATATAATCAATATAAGAGATGTGATATTTGTCACAATAGCCAGTAATTTGGCATTGCCTGCGGCGACGACTAAATCAAATCCCAGCATGGCAAAGGCTGCGACCATGAACGTCCCGGCCCCTGGCCCGGCAAATCCGTCATATATACCAGCAACGAAAGCGGCTGCACAGGCCTTGCGCACAGCATGCCGTCCCGAAGAAGCAGCCTGTGTGCTTCCCAAATCCCGTTTTACAAAGACAAACACCGCCGTCAATATGAGAACGCCGAGCAGCAGCGGCTCCAACACCTGCGGCGGCAAATAGATCATAACAGAACTGCCGCAGACCGACCCGGCCAGAGCAAAGGGCACCATGTACCGAAGAAGATGGACATCGATTTTCCCTGCTTTGACAAACTGCCAGGCACTGGTCATATTGCCAAAAGCAGCGGCAAATTTATTGGTCCCTAAGGCAATATGCGGCGGCAGTCCCAGAGCAAGGAGCATGGGCAGTGAAATAAGCCCGCCGCCACCGGCAATGGAATCGACAAATCCTGTAAAAATCCCGCCGACAGCACACAGCACCATAGGCCAGGAAAAAAGCACACTCATAGTTTCCATGACAGACTCCTTTCGTCACAGCACGCAGCGTAAAGAGAAGCAGCATTGATTTACTTATTGTATACCTTCAGGCAGCAATAGAAAAGAGCGTGCCCTAAAGCAGAGAATCAGCATGCAATATCTGCAGAAATGTTACAGTTTCGACTAAAATACGTCCTATCCGTTATGAGATACTTTCTTCAAATAGGTGAACCATGCTATACTCTTTACAGAGAATTATACTTGCAGCAACAGGGGGAACCTATCATGAAAATCGACAGGAAATTCAAAATCGCCATTGCCGCCGTTATCATCGCCGTCGGTGCCTTTGGCGGATATCACTACTACCAGACCCAGCAGGAGACCAAGCAGGCCGCTGCCATCGAAACGGCTGATGTGGTCCGCATGAACCTGAAATCTACTGTATCGGCGACGGGTACAATCAAGCCTGTCGATTCTGTCGAAGTATCGCCTAAAATCACAGCCCGCATCAGTCAGGTTCTGGTCAAGGAAAACGACCGCGTATCTGCCGGCCAGACAGTAGCCACGCTGGACGGCAAAGATTATCAGGCCCAGCGGGATCAGGCCCAGTTTAAGGTGACAAACACGCAGCTGGAACTGGAACGGGCCCAGAAGCTTTATGACGTCGGTGCCGGCACCAAACAGGATCTGGATAATGCCAAATTCAACTATGATACAGCCGAAAGCGCCCTGACCAAGGCCGATTCCGACCTGGCCGAAACGGTCATTACAGCTCCCATGGACGGCGTCGTCGTCGGCGAGCCCAAGAGCGTCGGCACCATGGCCGTCCAGGGCAACAGCAACCCGACAGTCATCATGTACATTGCCAATACATCACAGAAACAGATTCTGGCCAAAGTTGATGAAACAGATATTGGCCAGATCCAGATCGGTCAGGATGCAACCTTTACTGTCGATACGTATACTGGCAAAACCTTTACGGCTCACGTATCCAAAATTTCCCAGACCGATACAAGCAATACATGGAATACGACCGGCACGGCCAGCACGGCATCCTCTTCGTCTTCAGCAAGCGTCATTTACTACTATGTCACCCTTGACGTGGATGACCCGAACGATGAACTGCGCCTGGGCATGACGGCCCGCGTGGAAATCAATACATCGGAAAAAGAAAATGCCCTCGTCGTCCCCATTGCCGCCTTGAAGACCAACGATAAAGGATCCTATGTCCTGCGGGTAACAGGAAACGGCAAAACCGAACAGGTCCCGGTAACGACAGGCATTTACAGCGATGAATACGTCGAAATCAAATCGGGCCTCAACGCCGGCGACAAAGTATCCATTACCTATAATGCAGCCAAATCTTCCAGCTCCGGAAATTCCCGCCGTCAGGGCCCGCCGCCGATGTAAGGAGGGTGCTGCCATGAAACACGTCATTGAACTGACGAACATCAAAAAAATCTACCATATTGGCGGCGAAGATTTTGCCGCCCTGGCCGGCACTACCCTGTCCATTGAGGAAGGAGAGTTTGCCGCCCTCATGGGGCCGTCAGGCTCGGGCAAATCGACACTCATGAATATTCTCGGCTGTCTCGACCGGCCTACGTCCGGCTCGTACAAGCTGGGCGGAAAAGAAGTATCCCATCTGACTGATGATGAACTGGCAGCTACGCGGAACAAGCGCATTGGCTTCGTCTTTCAGAATTTTAACCTCTTGTCGCGCATTACAGCCCTGGATAATGTAGCCCTGCCGCTGGTATATGCCGGCGTGGGCCATAAAGAACGGACGCGGCGGGCCATGGAAAAGCTGGAAGCCGTAGGTCTGGCCACGTGGGCCCACCACAAGCCCAATGAACTGTCCGGCGGCCAGCGCCAGCGCGTAGCCATTGCCCGCGCTCTGGTCAATAATCCGCACATCATCATGGCCGATGAACCGACAGGGAATTTGGATACAAAATCGACGAAAGAAATTATGGCCCTCTTTGAAGAGCTTCACGAAGAACACAAGACAGTCATCCTCGTCACGCACGAACCGGAAATTGCCGCCTGCGCCAGCCGGCAGCTGCTCATGTGCGACGGCCAGATTACCCGCGACGAAGGGAAGGGGGTCGTCATGGATGTTGTTTAAAGAAAGCGTACAAATCGCCATTACAGCCTTATTGGCCAACAAGCTCCGCTCTGTTCTCACCATGCTGGGTATCATCATCGGCGTCGGTGCCGTCATCGCCATGATTTCCATCGGCATGGGCGTCCGCCAGAACGTGACCAATTCCATTGCCAGCCTGGGCAGCAACATGCTCATCGTCACGCCGGGATCGACCAACCAGGGCGGCGTCCGTTCAGCAGCCGGCTCCAGTCAGAAGCTCAAACTGGAAGATGCCGAAGCAATTAAGAAAAAAATCAAAAGCATCGACTATGTATCGCCAACCGTCAACAGTGCCTATCAGATCGTCAACGGCAATCAGAACTGGAATTCATCGGTCTACGGCGTTACGCCGGAATACCTGAATATCCGCGACCTCACCGTTGCAACAGGCTCTTTCATTACCCAGGCTGATCTCAATTCCCGCAACCGCGTCGCCGTCATCGGCACGACTGTCGCCTCGAATCTGTTTGAATCGGAAAATCCTGTAGGCAGAAATATCCGCATCAACAACCAGCCCTACAAAGTCATTGGCGTCCTGGAAAGCAAAGGCCAGTCCTCCATGGGCAGCGACCAGGACGACATGGTCATTATTCCCCTGACGACGGCACAGGAACGGCTCATGGGCATTACCTATATCCGGTCCATCAACATCCAGGTCTCATCTGCCGATAAGATCGAATCGGTCCAGGGACAGGTTGAAACGCTGCTGCGCCAGCGTCACCATATTGTAGGCGACAAAGAAGATGACTTTACGGTCCGCAATCTGACGAGCCTCATGGAAACCATGACCAGTACGACGACGATGCTGACCCTCTTTCTCGGCAGCATTGCCGCTATTTCCCTCCTTGTCGGCGGCATTGGCATTATGAACATCATGATGGTATCCGTTACGGAACGGACCCGGGAAATCGGCATCCGCAAGGCCCTGGGGGCTACCTTCCAGAATATTATGATGCAGTTTCTCATCGAATCTGTTGTCATCGGCGTCATTGGCGGTCTGCTGGGCGTAGCTCTCGGCGTCGGCCTGGCCCTCCTCATTGCCAAGCTCGGCGTCTTTCAAACCGTCATCACAGCGGCGCCAATTCTTCTGTCCTTTGGCTTTTCCGTCGGCATTGGTCTGTTCTTCGGCATTTATCCGGCAAAAAAAGCAGCCAAACTGGACCCAATCGAAGCACTGCGATACGAATAAACCCAGCATATGTCATGCCCAAACAGCTCTTGTCTGTTTCATCAGCAAGGGCTTTTTTTGTTTCTTGCTTTTGAAGCATTTTATGTATTTGTTCTGTATATGTGAAAATTTTTAAGAATGATTTACTTTTTCTGAAATTTATTATAGAATATGTATATTGACTGACGATTATTTTTTATGTACATTGACAGCCATACAATAACATACATTCAAAGGAGAATGAAGCTATGTCAGAAATGCAACAGTACGTCGATGACGTCATGAAAATTATTCAGCACCGCGATCCGGAACAGGCTGAATTCCAGCACGCCGTATATGAAGTGCTCAATTCCATCGTTCCCATGTTGGAAAAAGAACCGAAATACAAGGAACACCACATTCTGGAACGGATTATTGAACCGGAACGGGTCGTTATGTTCCGCGTCCCCTGGGAAGACGACAAGGGCGTCATTCACGTCAACCGCGGCTACCGCGTCCAGGCCAACAGCTCCATTGGGCCTTACAAGGGCGGCCTGCGCTTCCATCCCAGCGTCAACCTGAGCATCCTCAAGTTCCTGGCTTTTGAACAGATCTTCAAAAACGCCCTGACCGGCCTGCCCATTGGCGGCGGCAAAGGCGGCTCGGACTTTGATCCCAAAGGCAAATCGGACCGTGAAGTCATGCGTTTCTGCCAGAGCTTCATGAATGAATTATACCGTCACATTGGCCCGAACATCGACGTTCCGGCCGGTGATATCGGCGTAGGCGCCCGGGAAATCGGCTACCTCTACGGCCAGTACAAACGCATTCGCGACGCCTTCGACGCCGGCGTTCTCACCGGCAAAGGCATTGCCTACGGCGGCAGCCTGGCCCGTACAGAAGCTACCGGCTACGGTCTGCTCTACTTCGTTCAGGATATGCTGGAAAACAAGGGCATTTCCCTGAAAGATAAAACCGTCGTCGTATCCGGTTCCGGCAACGTTGCTATTTACGCCATGAAAAAAGCCCAGGCTCTCGGCGCCAAGGTCGTAACCTGCTCCGACTCCAACGGCTATATTTATGACAAAAACGGCATTGATGTCGCTGCTGTACAGACGATCAAAGAAGTACACCGCGGCCGCATTAAAGAATACATCAACATCCATCCGGAAGCTGAATACCACGAAGGCAGCCAGGGTGTATGGACCGTACCGGCCTTCATTGCTCTTCCCTGCGCTACGCAGAGCGAAATCAGCCTGGAATCGGCTAAAATCCTCGTTGCCAACGGCGTAAAAGCCATTGGTGAAGGCGCCAACATGCCTTCTACGCTGGAAGCTATGGCTTATTTCCAGGAACACGGCGTCCTCTTTGCACCGGCTAAAGCAGCCAACGCCGGCGGCGTTGCCGTATCGGCCCTGGAAATGGCGCAGAACTCGGAACGCATGTCCTGGACTTTCGAAGAAGTAGACGGCAAACTGCGTGATATTATGCAGAATATCTTCACCCAGGCCAAAGAAAATGCTGAAAAATACGGCGTTCCCGACAACTACGTAGCTGGCGCCAACATTACGGCCTTCAAAAAAGTGGCCGACGTCATGATCGAACTCGGCTTAGTATAAGCACTGCGACACTTTATTATACAGTTTTTACAAACAAAACAGCAGGCTGCTGACTCTTGTAATACGAGAGCAGCAGCCTGCTGTTTTGTTTATTATTGCGCCATCAGCTGAATAACTGCCGTATGGGCATATACCAAATCTTTGCCATGCATAAAAAAGACGCAGCCGTCACAGGGAGCTTTCAGTTCTTCCATGACAGAATGGTCGTAGGGATCGTATATTTTGGCTACAACTTCCCCCTGACGCACTTCATCATCAATCTGAACGACGTGCTTCAGGAAGCCGGCGTGCTGACAAACTACGGGAGTCAGCTGCTGTTCCTCAATGACCTGGCTCTGATAGCCGCCGGGAACAGGCTGGTCGACAAAGCCTTTTTCATACAGGAACCGCAGGACACTGTTCCGCGCCTCTTTGGCACTGACGACGTCAACAGTATCGCAGGCCTTCGTATACAGGGAAAAGGCCTTGCATTTCCAGATCTGCCAGTTGTAGTTCAGCGTCGTCGTATCATAAGGCCGCGGATCGCGAACGACAATGTAGGGCAAGCCAAAGAAACGGCTGTTTTCCAGATCTTCGCTGCCAGTCCGCATGACCCGGATATGGTTGGAAAACTCACCAGGAATATAGGAACTGGTAAACTGCACGCCATAGTCATAGTCCTTAATGGCGTCAAAAATGCCTTCAGCAATACGCTGCGTCGTTTCCCCTTCATAATACCCGGGAAACATGCGGTTAATATCTGTATCATCCTGGGGCCAGAACCGCTTTTCCTGATTCAGAGAATACGTATTGGCACAGGGAATAACCGTAATCCGGACGTCGTCGCGAATCCGCTTTTTTTCTTCGTACTGCTTCAGTTTTTTTACCAGCAGGGAACAAATATACATCTGCTGTACTTCATTGCCCCGCAGGGAGCCAATAATACAGATGCTTTTTCCGCTGCTGCCGCCAAACTCATAGGCCCGGATATGCAAATCCGAACGATACAGAGATTCTAGCTGATATATAATCGTCTCTTTCATCCTTCACACTCCAATATGCGTCCCATCAGACTTCCTTCACTGACAATGGGATATTCCCGCAGCGTAAACAGCAAGCCGCTGCACGGTGAAACTACTTCATGACGTACCTGCCCTTCCAGGGGATGGACAATGCGGCCAATAACTTCCCCTTTCAGTACCCGATGATCATGTCGGACATTGGGAAGAAACAGGCCGGCACAGACAGCATTGAGAAAATGGACCTGCCCGTCTGTACTGATAATCGGTTTCTTAACCGGCAGGGACATACTTTCCATCATGCCAAGCTGCACCATGGCGTTGAGAATGCCCTGGCAAAGCTGGTCGCCATAGGCTTTGGTAATACGCATGCCTACGCCCATTTCCACGACCAGCGTCGGCGTATGCCGTTCATTCAGCGAATAGGCCAGCGTGCTTTCCAGAACCGTCGAAGCGCTGTGAACCCAGATATAATCCATGTTCAGCCACTTGCCCATAGGCACGAGCACATCCTGCTGCAGTTCATTGATGCGGATCTGCGGAATTTCGCGCAAGTAAATATTGCTGGCATGAATGTCAATGACCAGGTCTGCCCCGGTCAGGTCATCCATAATGCAGCTGGCTATATATTCGACCATGGAGCCCTTGGGATCGCCGGGAAAAATACGGTTCATGTCCAGGTCGAACATGGGAACTCCGCGGGTAATGGAATCCATGCCCAGCGGATTCAGACACGGATAGATGTCAACCGTTCCCTGCCACTTGTCCTGATACTGCCGCAGCAGCTCCTGCAGCCGGAAGCACACA
The DNA here is from genome assembly GCF_958350005.1 of uncultured Megasphaera sp. Taxonomy (GTDB): domain Bacteria; phylum Bacillota; class Negativicutes; order Veillonellales; family Megasphaeraceae; genus Megasphaera. Next base: position 12,658 of record NZ_CATWFF010000028.1, read on the forward strand.
TACTGGCCTTCCAGTTCATCGCCATGGGTACCGCTGACAATACAAATACGCTTGCTGCCATTGCCGGAAACGAGGTGATTTTTCTGAATTTCATATACCTCATCAGCAGGCAGCGGGATTTGTGCAATACATTGTTTCATATACTGATTTCCTACTCTCTTCTAAAATTCCAGACTACCGAGTCATGCATTCCGTCATGGAAACGGTAATATCCTGTTTCTGCGTAACTGGTTCGGGGCTGTAAAAGATTCCCTTATTGACCAGACAGTCCTTATAATCCCGCCCGCAGGACAAACTGATATAGTCATCATCGACAAGGCGGTTGTTCGTCGGGTCCAGGCCGCGCCAGCAGCTGCTGGACAGTACGTCGACCCAGGCATGACTCAGCGGTTCGCCCGCCATGACGCCGGCTACATAGCGGGCAGGAACATGCATGTACCGCAGTACGGCCAGCATGATCTGCGCATAATCCTGGCACACGCCACATTTCTGGGCAAAGGCATCAGAAGCCGTCGTCGTTATGACAGTGCGCCCTTTTTCATAGGTCATAGCCTGATGTACGGCCTTCATGACGTATACAGCCTTTTCATAGGCATTAGGCAGACTTTCACAGGCCCGTTCACAGTCAGCAGCAAAGTCTGCCAGCGCACCGGCTGCGCAGGTTTTCGCTGTAGGCAGACAATAGACACTGTGTAATCGATTATCCCAGTCAAACTGCCTGCTGTCAACAGCTACACAGGCTTCCATGAAAAAATTCAGATCCTGCGCCGGTGCTTCCTGATAGCCATACACAAAATGATTGCCAAAGCAGTCCGTACTGTAGGAATAATAATCTACATCCAGAAGCACCTTGACCTGCCGTATCGTCTGGCGCGGATCGGCTTTGGGCAGGCAACGAAAGGAAAAATAGTGATGGTTAATTTCTGAATCAACATGCAGATTCATCGTATACTGAAGCTGATATGTTTTCATTACCTCTGTTCGCCGCCCTTCCTATATGATGCGCTCTACCTGCGTAATAGCGCGGACATACTCGACGGGATCGCTGTAAATGAGGCGCCGGGCTTTCAAAAACGATTCCCGGTCATAAGGGATTTTCGATTTCTTCAGGCGGTGATCCAGCGTTTCACAGGCCATGGTCAGCTCATCGACGGGCTTGCGGAGGCGCAGGTACATATCGAGCCGTTCCAGCCGTTTTCCCAGCTTGACAATATTGCGGATTTCATAGTTCTGCACATTATCATCGAGACACGCCCAGAAGGCCAGAATATAATCGAGCGTTCCCTGGAGATCCATAATAAAGGAATGAAAGTCTTCTATCGACTTCAGGGAATCAAGGGACAGCTCCAGATAGGACATGGTCTCCGACCCCAGTTCATTCCGCAGCACAATGCAGTTGTCATAGGCCCGATTCAGGTTGGATACGATAGAATTCATATCCGTTTCATCCTTGACGTAGCGCTGTACAAAATCATCGAGACTCGTATAGATGTTGGGAATTTGAAAATTCTGACAATACTGAATATAAAAATCCGGATTTTCAATCATCCGGTCATAGCCGCGGAAAAATTCGCGAATCGTAATATATACCCGTTCACTGTAACGGCCAAGCCACAATAAGTTGTCTACTTTATCTACTGAGATAATATCCATGTATCCTTAAAGCCTCCTCCTTGCGATGAATTGACGATAAAGCTGTCCGGATTCCGGGAGAACCGGGTCAGGCCGCTCTTCCATGCTTCCGTCGTTTTGCCGGTCAGCACAAAAGCCCGCAGATCTGCTTTCCGTTCGACCAGCTTGCCGTCATCCATAATTTCCAGATCCTTAAAATCAATTACTTCCTGAGCAATAAAGCGGCGCCGTTCCTTCTTCAGCTTCGACAGGAAGGCTGCCTTTTCTTCTGCATTCAGCGTGTTGCCAAAGAACACGCCGTATCCGCCGGCTTCAGACACATCTTTAATGACCAGATCATCGAAATGTTCCAGTACATACTTCATATCGGCATCATAATAGGGCAAATAGGTCGGTGCATTATGTAATATTGGTTTTTCACCCAAATAGTACTCGATCATTTTGGGGACAAAATAATAAATTCCCTTATCATCGGCTACTCCATTGCCAGGTGCATTGATGATCGCTACATTTCCTTTGCGGTAAATTTCCATCAAATGAGGAATGCCAATGAGTGATTCTTCCAGGAATGTCATGGGGTCCAGATATTCATCAGATACGCGCCGGTAAATAGCGCCGATTTTTTCCAGGGACCCTGTATAGTTTTTAAAGTATACATAATCTTCGTTTACAACCAGTTCATTAGGCCCGACGAGAACGGCCCCGGTCTTTTCAGCCAAATAGGCGTGTTCAAAATAGGCCGCATTCATACGTCCCGGCGTAAATACGGCGTTAATTCCGCCTGTATTTACCCAGTCCATCGTCTCTTTGAGCAGCTTGGCATAATCCCGGTTATCTTCCACATGATTCTGTACATACGTCATGGGACTGGCTTTGCGGCACAAGGTCCGGGCAATCATGGGATACGACGCGCCGCTGGGAATGCGCAGATTATCTTCCAGCACGTACCACGTTCCATCCTTGGCCTGTACCAGATCAATGCCGGCAATATGCGCATAAATCCCTTTAGGCGGATAAATCCCTTCGCATTCTACCAGATACCCTTTGGACGAATAAATGAACTCTTCCGGAATAACGCCGTCCTTAATAATCCGCTTGTCTCCGTACACATCCTGCAGAAACGCATTCAGCCCATTGACGCGCTGTATAAGGCCGGCCTGCAGGTACTCGAATTCTTCCTTGCCAATGACCCGGGGAATAGTGTCAAAGGGAAATAACTGTTCATGGAAGCAGTTATTCTTGTAAATCCCAAACTTGACGCCATATCGCTTCAGCAGCTCATTGGTCTTATCCGTATACTTAATCAGCTCTCGTGTATCCATCTTGTTCCTCCCCCTTATAAAAAACAACAACGGCATCCTTTTTCCTCCACGAGAAACTAGAACGCCGTTGTCATATTTTATTGTTTTAAGTTTATACCGATGTTACAGAAAAGTCAATCTTATTTATTTCTATATGCGGATAAATTTTTCTTATTTTTGAAATTTTCCTAATGCTGAGCCGGAATGGCCGCACTTTTTTTTGTCTGCGTTGCCGCCTGCAGTTCAGCTACATCAATGGCCCGGCTGCTGCGCGTTGCCAGGCTGATGCCGAGGAATACACCGGCACAGACGATCCATTCTGCATAAATGACGTGCGGCAGAATGCGGACGGCTGGCACGAACATCCAGGCAACGAGGACGATGACCGAAGCCAGAATCGTGTAGAATGCAGCATCACGGGAGCAGTACTGCGGCGCATACATCGTCATGAGGACGATCATGCCAAAGGCGGCCATAAGAGACAGACCGGCCATGAGGGTCGAAATAATGCCGCTGATAGTCAGGGCAAAGGCCAGTGTCAGCAGTCCCAGGAGAAGTACGGAAATGCGGGTAACCAGCATATATTTGCTTTCCGACATATTCGGATTGATGAACCGTTTGTGAATATCCTGGGAATACAGCGTTGCTGCCGACAGCAGCAAGTTGCAGGCTGTGCTGACATCAGCTGCCCAGAGAGAAGCCAGCGTAATGCCGGCAATCCACGGATTCAGAGACATAATGAGTTTCGGCAGCGCCGTCGTAGCGGAAATCTGCGGATACATTTCAGAAGCAATGACGCCGAGGAACGCAGCGATGAAGCCGACAGGCAGCATAACCAGACCGCCGATGATGAAGCCCCGGCGAGCAGTCTGCACATCTTTTGCGCCCAGAGAAATCTGAATAATAGCCTGAAGCGACAAGTTAACTGTAATCAGTACGACAATCCAGGTTACAATCGTCATGGGACCAACACCGGAAATGAAATCCAGGGATTTCGGCGTCGGAGCCTGAATGGCTACAGTATCAATGCCGCCAGCCATGGCCAGGATGAGGAAAGCTGCAACAGTAATGCCAATGTACTGCAGCGTAACATTGAGGATATTGGACTGGCTGGCCGACCACATGCCGCCAATGAGAGTAATGCCAATGAAGACGACAGCGCTGACGAGCATCCCCGTTACGGGCGTGAAGATATTGGGCATGAGGGCCGATAAAATCGCGCCGCCTGCAACGTACTGCAGGCTCATGACGACGAGCTGTACCAGAATCTGACAGCTAATGCCGGCAATCATGCTCTTTTTGTCATAATACCGTTCGAGCATTTCCGGAATCGTCGTAATGTGAAGACGACGATATTTTTTGGCTACTGTCAGGCCCATGACGATGGCGCCAATCCCCCAGGCTGCCGTATACCAGCCGGCAGACAAGCCGACTTTATAAGCCTGTT
>NZ_CATWFF010000029.1 GCF_958350005.1 uncultured Megasphaera sp.
ATATAATCAGTATTTATTATAGCAAATTTTGCAGATTTAGGCAGGTCTTACACGATGAGAAATGAAAGAACGACGACATACTTTGTCACGCGGACAGGTGCTCTTCTGGCAGCGACGGTTATCCTGCAGGGACTGCGCCTGGTCATTCCCGTTCCGCCGCCAGTCAGCATGTTCGTCATCGGCTCTCTGGTCAATGCCTGTCTGACCCTGGCCGTCCTGGCCATTGGCTGGCAGGCCGGGCTGGTCATTGCCTGCGTCACGCCGGTCTTTGCCTGGCTCGAAGGCATGCTGCCCTTTTTGCCTTTTGTCCTTCCCGTAGCCGCAGGAAATGCCGTGTATACGGGATTAATCGGCATGCTGCACCGGTGGCGTCTGCCAGGTATCTGCGGGGCAGCCCTGGGAAAGGCGGCCATGCTGTATGGTTCCTTTTACGTCCTCTTTGGCTGCTTGGCCTTTCCGGCGGCAGTACGGCAGACGATACTCTTTGTCATGAGCTGGCCTCAGGTCGTGACCGGCATCGTGGGCGGGACGTTGGGATATATCGTATGGAAGCGGATTTGCAGGCAGGAGGATTCGAAATGAGTATATTTTATTATGTACCCGCCGTTATCGGCGTCGCCCTGATTTGTCTCGGCGCCTGGCACGGCTGGAAACTGCGGGCCCTGATGCGCCGGTGTACAGCAGCGGCGACGGGAACGCTTCTGGGATTTGTGGAGAAAAAGACGAAAGGAAGTACGCTGTATTTCCCGGTCGTTACATTTGAAGTACAGGGAAAGACCTATCGCCAGCAGTATGCCTTTGGCAATGCCGAATGGCCCTTTGTAGCCGGCGACGCCGTTTCGCTGCGCTATAATCCGGCCGATCCGGCTGATATATACCTGTATCATGAGCAGGGGGCGTGGCGGCAGTATGCCAGTCCCGTATGCATTATTATCGGCGGCCTGCTCTTTATTGCCGCCTATTATGGATACGGTATGTAAAAAGGTGTAGCTCCGTGCAGAAAGGAAGATATCATGACAGAAACAACTCCGCCGTCCCAGCCGGTAAATGAACGGGCCGCGGCGGCGATGAAGCAGTTTTTAGAAGCCCTGGGGCTGGACCTGCAGCAGCTGGGCATGGAAAAAACACCGTACCGTGTGGCAGAAGCCTTTGCCCGCTTCTTTTCCGGCCTCCGCCAATCGCCTGATGACGAATGGAGCCGGACTATCCATACAGAAAGCAATGGCCTGGTACTCGTGCGGAATATTCGCTTTTACTCCATGTGCGAACACCATTTGCTGCCCTTTTTCGGCGTCGTCCATATTGCATATAAGCCCAAAGATGGGCAGATTGCCGGATTTGGCCACTTCGTCAATGCCGTCCGCATTCTGGCCCGCCGTCCGCAGCTGCAGGAACGGATGACCGAAGACCTGTGTCAGTCCATTTCCCGGGGACTGCAGGCTGACGGCGTCCTGGTCCTGGTCAAAGCAACGCATCTGTGCATGTCCATGTGTGATGAACTGGCAGCAGATACGAATATTGTCACCGTTTCGTCTGCCGGGTGTCTGCGCAGCGGCACTGCTGCCTATGAAGACGCCTGGCGGATGGTAACGGCAGAGGAGGAGACACACTAAGATGGATACGATTGTACTGCAGGGCATGCAGTTTTACGGCTATCATGGCTGTTTTGCCGAAGAACAGGAAGGAGGCCAGCCTTTTCGCGTGGACCTGACCATGTACGTCGATCTGACGAAGGCCGGTGAAAGCGATGATCTCACGGATACCGTAAATTACAGCGCCGTATATGAAGACGTACGGCGTATTGTGGAAACCGGAGCTGATCCCGTATCCGACACAAAGCCGTATAACCTGATCGAAAAAGTAGCTGCCGTCATTGCCCATACGGTGCTGGCCGATTTTCCGGCTGTATCAGCCGTATCGGTGACGGTGCACAAGCCCCATGCTCCTATTCGGGGCCTCTTTGACGACGTAGCCGTTACGATAGAAAGGAAACGGCATGGCTAAGTATTATATCAGCCTCGGCGCCAATCTGGGTGACTGCGCCTGCACGATTGGCCAGGCTATCGACCGGCTGCGGCATACTGACGGGATTACCGTGACGGCTGCGGCGTCGCTGTACAACACGCCGCCGTGGGGCAAAACGGACCAGCCCCCCTTTGTCAACACGGCAGTCTGCGTGGAAACGGACAAGACCGGGCCGGACCTGCTGGCCTGCTGTCAGGCCATTGAAAGCAGCCTGGGACGGGTACGTTATGAAACGTGGGGCCCCCGGGTCATCGATCTGGATATCGTGTACAGCCCCGATGGAGAATGGCATACGCCCAACCTGGATATACCCCATCCGTACCTGACGGAGCGGGCCTTTGTCCTCGTGCCGCTGCAGGAAATTGCGCCAGATCTGGTCATCAGGGGAAAGGCTGTTGCCCAGTGGATTGCAGCGCTGCCCGATGCCGACACCATACAGAAACGCCGCTGACCGGCAAGGCAGTGTATGAGAAGAGAGGGAAGAGAATGGAAAAGATACTGATTGCTGATGACGAACAGCTCATGCGGCAGCTCGTCGTTGATTTTTTACAGCCTGAAGGCTATGACATGATAGAAGCGTCTGACGGCAAAGAAGCACTGGAACTGTACCGGGAACATCATCCTGACCTGGTGCTGCTTGACGTCATGATGCCCGGCTACGATGGCTGGACCGTGTGCCGGGAAATACGCCGGGAATCGACAGTGCCCATTATGATGCTGACGGCGAAAGGCGAGGAAATCGACCAGCTTTTCGCTTATGACCTGGGCGTGGACGAATACATTACCAAGCCCTTCAGCCCCAAAATCCTGGTAGCCAAGGTCAAGGCCCTGCTGCGGCGCGCCCAGAACGAACGGGATGCGGCGCCGGCAGGGGGCGACGAAGGCGTGTCCATCGATCAGCAGGCCCGCCAGGTCGTGCTGGACGGGAAAAACATCGACTTGAGCCCGACAGAATACAAGCTGCTCAACTACCTGGTCACCAATGCCGGCAAAGCTCTGAGCCGCCGCCAGATCCTGAATAAAGTATGGAATTATGACTACTACGGCGATTTGCGTACCATTGACACCCACATTAACCGGCTGCGCATTAAGCTGGGAGAAAAAGGAAAGTACATCCAGACCGTCCGCGGCTACGGATACCGGTATGATGTCAAATGACGGGCCTGTCGCTGCGCGTAAAGTCCGGCATCTATGTCATTCTGTTTACGCTCATATTCATTCTGACCTTAATCGGTGCCATTGGCTGGGGCTTTGACTGGTATTTCTACCATGTCAAGCAGGAAAGCATGATTAATGCAGCCCAGGAAATCAACCGCATTTACAGTGAAAAAGGCCATGAAGGGGAAGAAGAACTGGATACGCTCAGCCGCAATCTCGGCGCCGACGTGCTTATCGTCGATCACAGCCGCCTCGTCTATTCGTCGCGGCCAGGCCGGCGCGTGTGGATTCGGCCGCCGAAAATTACGGGTAATACAAACGTCGTCGTCGTCGAAGGGAAAGAAGAAGAAGCCCACGACTACGGGGAAAATCAGGTCCTTCCCAAACATATTTTGGAAATGCTGCGCCTTTTGAAAGGGCAGAAGCCGGATGAGGCGGAAATCGGCAAAGTCCAGTTTTTCCAGCCCAGCCCTAATTTCCAGTATTTCAATCTCCTGTCCCGTATTCAGGACCAGACCTACCTCATTATCAGCCGTCCCGTGGCGCCTATTGAAGAGAATATTGCCATTGTCCAGCGGTTTATTCTGGTCTGCGGTATTGTCTGGCTCGTCATTGCCGTCGTGGGGACGATATTCCTGACCAACAAGATGGTCCGGCCCCTGCAGGAACTGAAGCGCCTGTCTGCTGCCATGAGCCGTCTCGATTTTACGCAGAAGTGGCGCGGCGACAGGCAGGATGAAATCGGCGATCTTGGCCGAAGCCTGAACAGCCTGTCCGATCAGCTTCACGACGCCCTGACGAAGCTGCGCCATTCCAATGCGGAACTGCAGAAACAGCTGGACCATGCCAAAGAAGTGGATCATATGCGGGAATCCTTTATTTTCGCCGTATCTCATGAACTGAAGACGCCTCTGGCCATTATTCAGGGATACGCCGAAGGTCTGGACAGCCTGGCTGATAATGAAGCGATGCGTCAGAAGTACTGCCGCATTATTCAGAGCGAAACGGTGAAAATGGACAACCTGGTCAAAGGGCTGCTCAATCTGTCCCGCCTGGAAACAGGCTCATTCAAACTGGAAATGACGGCCTTTGACTTCGGTGCTCTCATGGAGGAAGGGAAGCTGCGCTTTGCGCAGGCCATGGAGAAAAAGAGGATTGCCTTTTCCTGCGAGCTGCCGCCGAATATGACGGTCTACGGCGATCCGGAACAAATTGACAGCATTCTCGGCAACTTCCTGAGCAATGCCGTCGACTATACGCCAGAAGGCGGGCGCATTGCTGTCCGGGCCGAAGAGGACGGCGACCGGTACAGAGTCAGTGTGTACAATCAGGGCATTCAGATTCCTGAAGAATGTCAGCCGCGAATCTGGGAACCTTTTTATAAAGTCGATTCTGCCCGAAGCCGCAATGTGAAGCGGACCTTTGGCGGTCATGGCCTGGGACTGGGCATCGTCGCTGCCCTGGTCAAGCTCCACGGCCAGACCTGCGGCGTCCACAATGAACCAGACGGCGTCACCTTCTGGTTTACCATTGCCAAAGCGAAAGAGGTGTAGATGGCCGTCCGAAAAAGGAGAACCTTATGACATATACGATTCGCTTAGCCTATGAGGATACGGATGCGGTGCGGGAATTGTTTGCTGAATATACGGCCTTACTGACGGCAGAAGATGGGGAAATCGGCGGCTATCTGAAATTGCAGCATTATGACGAGGAGCTGCTCCATCTGGAGGAGAAGTATGGCCTTCCTGCTGGCCGGCTCTATGTGGCCTATTGCGGGGAAACACTGGCCGGCTGTATTGCCCTGCGAAAGATAGACGACACATACGGCGAAGTAAAGCGGCTGTATGTCCGCCCGGCTTTCCGGGGAACCGGCCTGAGCCATGCCCTTGTGGATCGGATTCTGACCGATGCCCGGACAATTGGCTACCGCGCCCTTCGTCTGGATACGCTGCCTTTTTTACAGCGCGCCATTTCCCTGTATCGGCAGTATGGGTTTACCGAGATACCCCGCTATAATGACTGCCCTGTAGCCACGGCCATCTATATGGAACGGGACTTGACCTGAAGTGTCCTCCAGCTGATACAATGAAGGTACAATAAGACAGGAGGGATACGTATGGAGTATCGACAATTAGGCAGGACAGGAATTCGCGTCAGTGAAATCGGCTTTGGCTGTGAAGGCATGGTAGAACACCCGGAATGGACAAGGGACTTTATCGATGCCATGGACGAAGGAGGCGCCAATTTCCTGGATCTCTACGCGCCGCAGCCGGCTTTTCGCACGGCCCTGGGAAAGGCGCTGCAGGGACGGCGGGACCGGTTTGTCCTGCAGGCTCACGTCTGTACGGTCTGGAAAGATGGTCAGTATAAACGGACGCGGGACATCGAGGAAGTCCGGGCCGGCTTTGCGGACCAGCTCGAGCGGCTGCAGACCGATCATGTGGAAGTCGGCATGATTCATTATGTCGATTCCCTGACGGACTGGCAGCACGTTCAGGACGGACCGGTCATGGTCTATGTGCAGGAGCTGAAAAAAGAGGGCCGAATCGGCGCAGTCGGCCTGTCCAGCCACAATCCGGAAGCGGCTCTGGCCGCTGTACACAGCGGTCTCATTGACGTCCTCATGTTCAGCGTCAATCCCTGCTATGATCTGCAGCCGGGAAATGAAAATCTGGAGCTTCTGTGGGCGCCGGAAAGCTATGGTCATGACCTGGTCAACATGGACCCGCAGCGCCAGCTGCTCTATGAGACCTGTCAGCGCCTGGGCGTAGCCATTACGGTTATGAAAGCCTTTGGCGGCGGCGACTTGCTGCGCCGTGACCTGTCGCCGGCCGGCGTGGCCCTGACGCCCTTTCAGTGCATGAGCTATGCCCTGGACCGGCCCGGCGTGGCATCGGTCATGAACGGTGCCCGGACGGTGGAAGAACTGAAACAGAATCTGGCATACGAACAGGCGGCAGCGGAAGAACGGGATTATGCGGCAGCTCTGGCCTCGTTTCCCCGCATCAGCTGGCACGGCCACTGCATGTACTGCGGCCACTGCGCCCCCTGTCCGCAGCAGATCGACGTTGCTGCAGTGACTAAATTCCTGAATCTGGCCCGGGCGCAGGAACACGTTCCCGAGACAGTACGGGAACATTATGCCGTCTTGCCGCACAAAGCGTCGGAATGCATTCAGTGCGGCATCTGCGAGTCGCGATGTCCTTTTGACGTGCCGGTCCGGCAGAATATGGCTGCAGCCGCCGCCTTGTTTGAAGCGTAATCACAAAGGAGTGAAGGTAATGAAACGAGAATATGAACTGGCTGAAGCTTATCATAAGGAAGGCAATAACTGTGTGGAATCGGTTATCAAGGCCTGTAATGAAAGCATGAATCTGCAACTGCCTGACGCAGCTATCCGCATGGCTTCCGGCATGGGCGGCGGTATTGGCCGTTCCGGCTGCGTCTGCGGCGCCCTGAGCGGTGCCTGTATGGTCATTGGGGCTCTGGCTGGCCGCGTCGATCCGGCCGAAAAGCCCCTGCCCGAGGTGTACCAGTATACCAGCGAATTTCACGACCGCTTTAAGGCCCATTTCGGCACGACCTGCTGCCGCGCCCTGAACCGGCTGAGTTTCGGTACGCCGGAATACCGCAAGCAGTGCATCAAAATCACGGCCACAGCAGCCGATATGGTATCTGATTTTATTGCCGAAAAAGGTTTGCTGAAATAATGGTGCGGCCCTATCGTCAGACCCGTTCGTATGATATAATAATTCCGTACATAGTCAGTACGTATCAATTTTAATGAGGTGATATATCGTGGCAAAACAGATTTTTGTTACGGGCCATAAGAACCCGGATACAGATTCTATTTGTTCGTCCATTGCATTTGCAAAACTCCAGCAGCTGAAAGGCGTAGACGCCGTGCCCATCCGCGCCGGCGAAATCAATAAGGAAACGGCCTTTGCTCTTGATTATTTCCATGTCGATCCCCAGCCGATCGTTACGGATTTCTATATTAAAGTCGGTGAAGCCGTTCACACCGATGTGCCGGCTGTTCCCGTCAGCGCCAGCCTGAAAGACCTGGCCAAATGGTTTGATGAACACGACAGCGAAGTCGCTCCCGTTGCTGAAAAGGGCAACTTTGTCGGCGTCGTCGACCGGGCCAGCCTGGCAGAAGAATTTATCAAAACCGTTACAGGCAAGGAACTGACGACGGTCAAAGCCCTGGTTCATGACCCGGCTGCCGTATTCAGCACGAAAGATAACGGCCACGACATTCCGGAAGACGGAAAATATGCCGTTGTAGACGACGGCAAGTATATCGGCATGGTCTGTGCTGCCTGTGTCGCTGCCGTAGAAAAACGGAAAGTCATGCTGGTCGACCACAACGAACAGAAACAGATCATTGACGGCATTGATGAAGCTGAAATCGTCAGCGTCGTCGATCATCACCGCATTGGCGGCACCTTGACGACAGAAGGCCCCATTTTCATCCTGTTCAAGCCCGTAGGCTGCACGGCTACGATCGTAACGGAACTGTATGAACAGGCTGGCATCGCTATTCCCAAAGAAATTGCCGGACTCCTCCTGTCGGCTGTCATTTCCGATACGGTTCTGTTCCGTTCGCCGACCTGCACGCAGCAGGACAAGGAAACGGCTGAAAAACTGGCTGCCATTGCCGGCGTGAACGTAGAAACGTACGGCATGGAAATGCTCAAAGCCGGCGCCAACGTATCCGACCTCACGCCGGAACAGATTGCCAAGAATGATATGAAAGAATTTGCTGCTGACGGCAAGACCTTCACCATTTCCCAGGTACAGGTCATGGATACGAGTGATCTGCTGGCCCAGAAGGAAATCCTCCTGAGTGCTCTGGAAAAGATGCGTGCTGCCAACAAATATGATGCATCGTTCCTCATGATTACCAGCATCATCGATGAATCGACGAACCTCATTTTTGCCGGCACCATGGAAAACGTCGTTGCCAAAGCTTTCGCCAAGGACGTACTGGACAGCGAAGTATATCTGCCTGGCGTTATGAGCCGGAAGAAACAGATTGTTCCGCAGATTTTGTCAGCATTGAAATAATGGCCTGTTGTACAGAAAAGCCTCATCGCAGTGGTGAGGCTTTTTTTAACGGGCCCTCACAGGAGTGCGTATGAATCCCATTTTAGATACCTTAAATGACCGGCAGCGGGAAGCAGTGGAGCTGACGGAAGGGCCGCTGCTGATTACGGCCGGCGCCGGCTCGGGCAAAACGAAAGTACTGACCTGCCGCATTGCCCATTTGCTGGAAAAAGGCGTGTCGCCGTATCGTATTCTGGCCATTACCTTTACCAATAAGGCCGCTAAAGAAATGCGGGAACGGGTGGAAAAGCTGGTCGGCGTCCAGGCTGAGCACATGTGGCTCAGTACGTTTCATTCATTTTGCGCCAAACTGCTGCGCTTTGAAATAGACGGCCATTTTGGCTATACCCGCAATTTTACCATTTACGATGCATCCGATCAGCTCACACTCATCAAGGACTGCCTGAAACAGGTCAACCTCGACGACAAGCAGTTTCCGCCGCGGTCCGTCCTGGGTACGATTTCGTCGGCCAAGAATGCCATGCAGGATGCCCAGGCCTTTTCCCGGCAGGCCGGCGATTTTTACGAGCAGAAAGTAGCAGAAGTCTACGGGCTGTACGAGAAAAAGCTGCAGGAAAACAACGCCATGGACTTTGATGACCTGCTGCGCCTGGCGGTTATGCTGCTGAAAGAGCACGAAGACATTCGGGAAAAATACCAGGACCGCTTCCAGTACATCCTTGTCGACGAATATCAGGATACGAACCATGCCCAGTATGCTCTGACCAGAATGCTGGCCGGCAAGTGGCGCAATATCTGCGTCGTCGGTGATGCAGACCAGAGTATTTATGCCTGGCGCGGTGCCGATATCCGCAATATTATCGACTTTACCCGGGACTATCCCGATGCGGCGTCGATCAAGCTGGAACAGAACTACCGGTCGACGAAGACCATCCTCAAGGCAGCCAATTCCGTTATCGACAACAACGAAAGCCGGCCGAAGAAGAACTTGTGGACGGAAAATCCGGCAGGAAACAAGATTATTCACTACCATGCCCAGACCGAGCATGACGAAGCGGACTATGTAGCCGGCGTCATTTACAACCGCCATGAAATCGGCAAAGAGCCCTACGGTGATATGGCCATTTTATTCCGCACCAACTCCCAGTCCCGTGTGCTCGAAGAAAAGCTCATGCGCTATGCCATTCCGTACACCATGGTCGGCGGGACGAAGTTCTATGACCGCAAGGAAATCAAAGACGTCCTGGCTTATCTGCGGCTGTTGTACAATCCCGAAGACAGCCTCAGCCTGACCCGGATTATCAATGTGCCTAAACGGAACATTGGCGCCACGACGCTGGAACACCTGGCCGACTATGCTGAAGCCAATGACATGTCCCTCTTTGACGCCCTGTCATCGACAGAAGACCTGAAGATTACCAGCCGGGCCCGGAAGAGCATGGAAGAGTTCTCGGTCACCATGTTTGAACTCCTCAATCACGTCGACGAATGGGACGTGCTGACCCTTATCGAAGAAGTCATCAAACAGACCGGCTACGGCGACATGCTGGATAAAGATGCAGAACACGATCCCCAGGGCCAGAGCCGCAAGGAAAATGTCGGCGAATTTCTCTCTGTTGCCAAAGATTACATGGATTCCAATCCCGAAGGCAATCTGCAGGACTTCCTGGAAAACGTGGCCCTCGTAAGCGATGTCGATGAATTTGAAAGCAGCGAATCGAAAGTCACCTTGATGACTCTCCATGCTGCCAAGGGGCTGGAGTTTCCCGTCGTCTTTCTCGTCGGCCTCGACGAAGGCCTGTTTCCGCACAGCCGGACCCTCATGGATACGGCTCAGATCGAAGAAGAGCGGCGCCTGGCTTACGTAGGCATTACGCGGGCCGAAAGGCAGCTCTACGTTACCAATGCGTCGACGCGGACCATGTACGGCCGCGTATCGGCCTATCTGCCCAGCCGGTTCCTGGCCGAAATTCCGCCGGAACTGATGGAAGAGTACCATCGCCGGGCCGCTATGCCTACGTCGCAGTCGTCGGCTTCCGTGCCGGGCCGGCAGCGCGTGTCTATCCTGACCCGCCCGGTGGCTACGAGCCTGCCCAAGCAGCACCATGTGGACACGACCTTTGCTGTAGGCGACAAGGTGCGCCATAAGATCTGGGGCATCGGCACAGTCCTGGCTGTCATCGGCGAAGGGCAGAACATGCAGATGAAAATTGAATTTCCGACGAAAGGCGTGCGCCAGGTCGTCGTAAAATATGCGCCCCTGGAACGGGCGTAATTTGCAGAGAACAGAGGAGGCGTCTCATGGATGATGCAGCTTTGCTGGCCAGACTTCAGGAACTGCGCCAGAAAATAGATGAATTGAGTTATCAGTATTATACACTGGATAAACCGACCGTTACGGACTATGAATACGACATGATGTACCGGGAACTGGAGAATATTGAAAAGGCTCATCCCCAGTGGGTGACGCCCGATTCGCCGACGCAGCGCGTAGGCTCCAAGATTTCCGGCGGCTTTGCCAAGTATACCCACGACCGGCCCATGCTCAGCCTGGGCGACGTCTTTTCTGACGACGAACTGCGGGAATTTGACCAGCGCGTCCGCAGCGACCTGGGCGGCGAAGCTCTGTCGTATGTGGTGGAACTGAAAATTGACGGTCTGGCAGTCAACCTGATTTATGAGCACGGTCAGTTTATCCGCGGCGTTACCCGCGGCGACGGCCGTGTCGGCGAAGATATTACCAACAACGTCCGGACCATCCGCACCATACCTCTCCGTATTCCCAGTACTTCGCCTCATATTGAAATCCGCGGCGAAGTGTACATGCCGGTGGCGTCGTTTATGCAGCTCAATGCCCAGCGCCGGGACGACGAACTGGAACCGTTTGCCAATCCCCGCAATGCTGCGGCCGGCTCGCTGCGGCAGCTGGACCCGCGCATTACGGCACAGCGCAAACTGGCCTTTTTTGCCTATGCCCTGGGCGGAGCCGAAGACAATACCATTACCAGTCAGGAAGAACTGCTGGCAGATTTGCAGAAATTCCATTTTCAGGTCAATCAGGAATACCGGACCTTTACGAATATAGAAGATGTCATCACCTTTATTCACAGCTGGGATGACCGCCGCGATTCCCTGCCTTATGCGACAGACGGCATGGTCGTCAAGGTAAACTCCTTTGCCCAGCAGCATCGTCTTGGCAATACCGTCAAAATTCCCCGCTGGGCCATTGCCTATAAATTCCCGCCGGAACAGGCGAAAACCAAAGTACTGGGCATTTCCGTATCGCTGGGCCGCACAGGCGTGCTGACGCCGGCTGCCGACCTGAAACCCGTGCGTCTGGCTGGTACGACCGTGAAGCGGGCGACCCTGCACAATGAAGACTTCATTAAAGAGAAAGACATTCGCATAGGCGATACGGTTATCATTCAGAAGGCCGGCGAAATTATTCCCGAAGTCGTCCGCCCGGTCCTGGCTGACCGGACAGGGAAGGAACAGATCTTTGTCATGCCCAAGACCTGCCCGAGCTGTGGTGGTCCCGTCGTTCGCGTCGAAGGGGAAGCGGCTACGCGCTGCATCAATCCCGACTGCCCTGCTGTCATCGGCGAAAAAATCGCCCATTTCGTATCCCGCGACGCCATGAATATTGACGGCCTGGGCGATGCCATTGTGCAGCAGCTCCTGGATCACCATCTCATCCAAGATGTAGGCGATATATACGGCCTGCGCCGGGAAGATCTGCTCGGCCTGGAAGGGTTTGGTGAAAAATCGGCAGACAACCTGCTCAAGGCTATTGAGACCAGTAAATCTGCCGGTCTGGCCCGGGTTCTGTTTGCCCTGGGCATTCGCTTTGTCGGCGCCAAAGCCGGCCGGATTCTGGCTGAGTCCTTCGGTTCCATGGAAGCTATCATGGCAGCCAGCACGGACGAGCTGACGGCCCTCGACGATATTGGTCCGCGCATTGCTGACAGTATTGCTGCCTATTTTGCCGTGCCGGCTCATGGCGACCTCATCCGGAAGCTGGCCGCTTACGGCGTCGTCATGACTGCAGAAAAGCGGCAGCTCCTGAATGCCTCCTTTGACGGCGAAATCGTCGTCCTTACTGGGAAACTCCAGACCATGACCCGGAAAGAAGCGGAACAGGCCGTGGAACTGCGGGGCGGCAAATGTACGTCGTCGGTGACGAAAAAGACGACCCTCGTCGTCATCGGCAGTGACCCGGGAAGCAAGTATGACAAAGCCCGCACGCTTGGCACGCCTATTATTACAGAAGAGGAATTCCGCGACTGGCTGCAGCGCGAATAAGCTGCTGCCCATAGGAGACTGATATGTCTATTTCTGTATCCCACTTGTTTCACGAACAGGAGAATCCGTATAAGCTGTCTCTGCTGGCCGGGCAGGGAGGACTGTACCGGGAAGTGTCCTGGATTCAGGTCATGGAAGACCGGGACTATGCGCCCTTTCTGGTCCATAATGAGCTTATCTTTACGACCGGCCTGGGGAAGGGCGATGATGAACAGTGGCTGGAGAAGTTTGTGCAGGCCCTCATTCAGGCCGGGTCAGCCGGGCTGGTCCTCAACGTAGGCAAGTACATCTTTCTGGAAGACATTAGCGACGACCTGCGGGCCCTCTGTGACCGCCAGCAGTTTCCCCTCTTTTCCATGCCCTGGAATGTGCGCCTCGTCGATGTGACCCAGTCCTTTCTGTACGCCATCTTCCTGACCAAGCGGGCTGAGTATGAACTGATTGACGCCTGCCAGACCCTGCTGTTCCAGACCGATACGGAAGGAGCCCTGCAGTGCCTGTCTCTCCATGGGTTTCGGGAAGACCAGACCTGTGAGGCCGTCGTGATCGTCGTGTCTCCCGGAACGGGGCAGGAACAGGCAGAGCGAATCGTCACGTCCTATAAGGGGCTGCTCAACTCGCAGCAGATTCCCTATCTCATATTTCCCCTGAAACAGGGCATCTTCCTACTGCGGCAGATACCGGCCGGGCAGGAAGGGTGCCGGGACGCCGTTGTGCCGGCAGAAGGCGAGTCTGTCCAGGCCGTAGGGTATGGCATGACTGTCCCGTCCCTGCAGGAGCTGCCTGTCAGCTACCGCCAGGCCGTATGCGCCGCTTTCTGGGCAGCGGCGACGGGGAAGAAGCAGTGCCGCTTTGCCGATCTTGGCGTCTATGCCCTGCTCTTTTCCCAGTCCCATCCCATGGCCATGGAGACCCTGTATCAGCAGACCCTGGGCCCGGTGCTGGCCTATGACGAACAGTACGGGCGGGAACTGTTTCCGACGCTGGAAGCCTATTTGCGGCACAGCGGCAGTATTCAGGCCGTAGCAGCCGAATTATGTGTCCATCGCAATACCGTGTCCTACCGTGTGCAGAAGATCAAAGAACTCCTGCACTGCGATCTCAGTGATGAACAGACGCGGTTTACGTACTTGCTGGCCTGTCATATTCATCACTACCGGGGAATTTGCCGACAATATGATTTCAACGCATGGTTTTAACAGGAATTTGTGCTTAAAGCACAAATTCCTGTTAAAAATATTGGCTTATGAACACGTTGAGCCCTTTTGCTTTTGTGTATATAATAAATACATCCAAGCAAAAGGGTTATTTTTATGAATATAATACATAGCCATACATAAGGAAGGTTGATACTATGCTGAATCAGGAATTACCAAAAATCATTACAAAAACAGTTCCCGGCCCCAAAGCGGCAGAACTGATCAAACAGCGGGATGAAGAAACGCCGGCAGCCATTCACTGCGGCTATCCCTGCGTCATGGACGAAGCACAGGGTGCCATGATTAAAGACGTAGACGGCAACCTGTTTCTCGACTGGGTCGGCGGCGTCGGCGTACTGAACGTAGGCCATTCCCATCCGGAAGTCGTCGCAGCTGTCAAAGCTCAGGCCGACAAATACATGCATGGCATGTTCAATATCGTTACGCATGAAGGCTATGTCAAACTGGCAGCCGAACTGAACAAGCGCGTTCCCGTCCGGGGCGACAAAAAGCAGACCATGTTTGCCAACAGCGGCGCCGAAGCTGATGAAAACGCCGTCAAAATTGCCAAAGCCTACACGAAGCGGCCGAACATTATCGTCTTTTCCGGCGCCTTCCATGGCCGGACTGTCATGACCATGGCCATGACCTCCAAAAAAGCCTATGCTGTAGGCATGGGTCCATTTCCTGATGGCGTATACCGGGCCAAGTACCCGTACCTGTACCACCGTCCTGCTGAACTGACCGAAGAAGAAGCCATTCAGATGGACATTGACAGCCTGACCGACGTCTTTGAAGAAGCATCGCCGGCAGAATACGTAGCCGCTGTCGTGTTGGAACCGCTCCAGGGCGAAGGCGGATTCATTCCCGCTCCCATCGAATGGGTACGCAAGGTCCGCGAAATCTGCGATGCCCACGGCATCCTCATGATTGCCGACGAAGTACAGTCCGGCTTTGGCCGTACAGGCCGCCTGTTTGCGTCGGAATACTGGAAAGAAGCCGGCATTATGCCGGACATCATCGCTTCGGCCAAATCCATTGCCGGCGGCGTGCCCCTCAGCATGGTTACAGCCCGCAAGGAAATTTTTGATGCCGTTCCCAACGGCGTTATTGGCGGCACTTTCGGCGGCAACGCTCTGGCCTGCGCAGCCGGTCTGAAAGTACTGGAACTGATGGACCGGGACCATCTGCCTGAACGGTCTCTGGAAATCGGCAAAAAATACATGGATACCGTCAACTCGTGGAAAGAAAAATACGCCGTCATCGGCGACGTCCGCGGCCTGGGCGGCATGGTCGGCGTAGAATTTGTCAAAGATCAGGAAACGAAAGAACCGAACGGCGAATTCGTTGCCAAACTGGTAGCTGATGCGGCACAGCACGGCCTGCTTATTGAAAATGCCGGCACCCACGGTCAGGTCGTACGGTTCCTGGCTCCCCTGGTCATGACCGACGCCCAGCTCGATGCAGGCCTGGCCATCTTTGAAGCCAGCATTCGCCGCGTATTGGGACTGGAATAATTGGCGCAGGAGGTGCCCTGATGAAGACGTTTTCCATTAAACCGGATGTACTGATGGTCGACACATGTCAGGAACTTGCCGAAGCACTTCACCTCGGCGAAGACGACCTGATCATTACGAACCACTATATCTATAATCCCTGCCTGGCCCAGCTGCAGTTGCCGTGTTCCTTCCTGTTCAAGGAAGAATACGGCGCCGGTGAGCCTTCCGATGAAATGGCAGAAGCCATGTACCGGGATATCCAGGGAAATCCGAAACGGATTATTGCCATTGGCGGCGGCTCCATTATTGACCTGGCCAAATTTCTGAGCCTTAAACAGGTTGTTCCCGTTCTGGACCTGTTTGATGGCAAGATCGTGCCGGAAAAGGGGCGGGAACTGGTCATCGTGCCGGCAACCTGCGGTACCGGCAGTGAAGTGACCAACGTGGCCGTCCTGTCTCTGGTCCGCCGGAATACGAAGAAAGGCCTGGCTGTTGATGCCTTTTACGCCGATCAGGCCGTATTAGTTCCGGAACTGCTGAAAACGCTGCCATACGGTGCCTTTGCTACCAGCTCCATTGATGCTCTGGTCCATGCCGTCGAATCGGCTCTGTCGCCGAAAGCCAATGACATGACGAAGCTTTTCAGCTATAAAGCGATTGAACAGATTCTCAAAGGGTATATGCAGATCCGCAACTACGGCCGTGAATCGCGCCTGCTCCTGTCGAAGGAATTTCTGCTGGCCAGTCACTATGCCGGCATTGCCTTTGGAAACGCCGGCTGTGCCGCTGTCCACGCTCTGAGCTATCCTCTGGGAGGAAAGTATCACGTTGCTCACGGCGAATCCAATTACGCCATGTTTACAGGCGTCCTGAACTGCTACCTGTCCGTGCGGACCGATGGAGAAATTGCCGTCCTGAATCAGTTCATCGCCCAGATTCTCGGTTGTTCTGAAGATACGGTGTACACAGAACTGGAAAAACTCCTGTCCTCTATTCTGCCGAAAAAGGCACTCCATGAATACGGCGTAACTAGGGAAGATCTGCAGGAATTTACGGACTCCGTCATGACCAACCAGGGCCGCCTTATGGCCAATAATTTTGTGCCCCTTGACAGGGATATGGTATACGCAATCTACAAGACGTTGTTCTGATACAAAAAACAACTGTATAGAATATCTGACGCACTGCCGGTATATTTTGGCAGTGCGTTTTTTTGCCAACTTGACGTTCGTTCTGCCCGCATGCTATATTAAATGCAGAAAGAGGCTTATCTATGGCCGGAATGCTGTCACTGTTATCAGTGGCTTGCACCGGAGGTACTGATAAGCCTTTGCTTTTGGTATCTGGCAGCGAGACTACTGTAATGCACATAACTAATTATATCCAGGGCTCTTCGGAGCCTGGTCTAAACGGAACTGTCATTACACCATGTGATGGCACTTCTTTTTTAGGAGAAAAAACAGGAAAATGATACATCACATACGGTATGAAAAAATTTTTGCGGAGTAGAGTTATGAAAGAAAACAATCAAATACAATTATTTGAAAATAAGCAAATACGGTCTGTCTGGGAT
>NZ_CATWFF010000030.1 GCF_958350005.1 uncultured Megasphaera sp.
GAATATACTATATAAGATACAATGATGGAGGACTGAATATGACGGAGCAAGAATGGCTTGGTGAACAGAACCAGCTGGGACTGGATATTTGGCGGAATAAATACTGCAGTGACGGCGAATCGTTTGAACAGTGGCTGCAGCGGGTCAGCGGCGGCAATGAAGACGTGGCAGATCTCATAGAGAAACAGAAATTTTTATTTGGCGGCCGTATTCTGGCCAACCGGGGTCTGGAATATGAAGGGAAAAAGATTACCCTGTCCAACTGCTATGTTATGACGCCGCCGGAAGATAACATTGAAAGTATTTTTGACCGTGCCGGCAAGCTGGCCCGTACGTACAGTTACGGCGGCGGCTGCGGCATCGATATTTCCAGCCTGAGCCCCAAGGGAGCGCGCATCAATAATGCTGCCAAAGAAACGAGCGGCTCCATTTCCTTCATGACCCTCTATTCGCTGGTAACGGAACTTATCGGGCAGAATGGACGCCGCGGCGCGCTGATGATTTCCATTGACTGTTCCCATCCGGACGTACTGGAATTTATAAAACTGAAGACAGACCTGGATAAGGTGACGAAAGCCAATATTTCCATTCGCCTGAGTGATGAATTTATGGAAGCCGTCCGGCAGCGGCGTCAGTTCCGTCTTCATTACACGCGAAAAGAAACGGGGCAGGTCATTGAAAGCCTGGTCGATGCAGCCGATGTCTTTCATCTCATTGCGGAAACGAACTGGGATTATGCTGAACCGGGCGCGCTGTTCTGGGATCGCATTCGTTCGTGGAATCTCCTGGCCAATACGAAGGAGTTTTCCTTTGCCGGTGTAAATCCCTGCGCAGAAGAACCCTTGCCGGCCGGCGGATCGTGCCTGCTGGGCAGCATTAACCTGGCCAATTTTGTACTGCATCCTTTCTCGGCAGATGCGGCCTTTGATATGGCAGACTTTAAGCGGACTGTTACCATTGCCGTACAGGCGCTGAACGACGTCCTTGACGAAGGCCTTCCGCTCCATCCGCTGCAGGAACAGCAGGACAGCGTCAAGATGTGGCGGCAAATCGGCCTGGGCATTATGGGCCTGGGCGACATGCTCATTAAGCTGGGCCTGACCTATGGCAGCGATGAAGCTGTCGATTTCTGCCACGAACTGGGCTTTGCCATGGCCGATACAGCCATTGCCGCATCGGCGCAGCTGGCAGCAGAAGAAGGTCCTTTTGCCATGTGTCATGTCGACGAAATCATGGAAACGCCTTATTTCCAGGCGAATACGACGGAACAGACCCGCGATCTCGTTCGGAAATACGGCCTTCATAATTCGCAGCTCCTGACCATTGCCCCGACGGGGACGTTGTCGACGATGCTGGGAATTTCCGGCGGCATTGAACCGATTTATGCCAATTTCTATGAACGAAAGACAGAATCTCTCCATGGCACGGACGTATACTATAAAGTGTATACGCCTATTGTGGATCGCTATATGAAGAGCCACGGCATTAAAGACGATGCCAATCTGCCGGGCTATTTCGTGACAGCCATGACCCTGGATTACCGGCAGCGCGTTGCCATGCAGGCAGCCTGGCAGCGCCATATTGACGCGTCCATCAGCTCGACGGTCAACGTGCCGAACAGCTTTACTGTAGAAGATACGGAACAGCTGTATATGCTGGCCTATGAAAAAGGCTGCAAAGGGCTGACCCTGTTCCGGGACGGCTGCAAGCGGGCCGGCATTCTGACGACTCATGTGGAAGATACAGGCGCGCCTATTGCCGGCGCAGGACTCCGGCGCGGCGAAATCGTCAGCATTGACGATAATGTTATCGGCAAAAAGCGAAAGCTCGTTACGGGCTGCGGCAGCCTGCACTGTCTGGCCTTCTTTGATCCGTCCACAGGAGCCCTTCTGGAAACGTATCTGAGCAAAGGTTCGACAGGAGGCTGCAATAACTTCATGATCGGCCTGTCCCGGATGATTTCCATCAGTGCCCGTGCCGGCATTGACGTGTATACTATTGTGGATCAGCTCAATTCGACAGGAAACTGTCCGTCCTATTCTGTACGGCGGGCAACGCGGGGCGATACGAGCAAAGGGTCCTGCTGCCCCATGGCTGTAGGCAATGCCCTGCTGGATATGTATAACGAAGTGCAGGAAGAACTGCGTCAGTCATCAGCCGTTGCCGGCGGTGAAGTGCCGGTCCGCAAGGCGCCGGTTCCGCCCAAGGCAGATAAGAAAGTAACGGCAGACAGCATGTTCTGCCCGCAGTGCGGCGAACCTCTCGTCTTTGAAGGAGGCTGCAATACCTGCAAAAACTGCGGCTGGAGCAAATGTAATTAATGACATCAGCTGGTCCGGACCAGCTGATATCCGTACATTTCCGAATACAGCCAAATGAGGAGGAGCTAGAATTCATGAAAGTACAAGACCGTTTACTGGCCATTTTAATCGTCATCATATGGGGCGTTAACTTCACAGTCATCAAATTTGGCGTCGACGGCATACCGCCGCTGCTGCTGGTAGCCCTGCGCTTTGCTTTTGCCGCCTTTCCGGCGCTGCTGTTCATCAGGCGGCCCCAGGCACCGCTGCGCCATATCGTGGCCTATGGCCTGACTGTCGGCGTCGGCCAGTTTGCCTGTTTATTCTGTGCCATCCATATCGGCATGCCTGCCGGAGCAGCGTCGGTTATCCTGCAGGCCCAGGCCTTTTTTACGATCTTCCTGGCAGCGCTGTTCTTTCATGAACGCATTCATGGCAGGCAGATTGTGGGCCTGACTATGGCAGCTGCCGGCCTGGCTTTTATTAGCGGTCAGTTTGACAGTCAGGCTGCCGTCATTCCCCTGGATTCACTCGTATTGACGCTGGGCGGTGCTCTGTGCTGGGGCCTGTCCAACATCGTCGTCCGCCAGGCATCGACGGCAGCTGCAGAAGAAGGCAAACATCTCGATGTGCTCAGCCTCGTCGTCTGGTCCAGCCTCGTGCCGCCTCTGCCCATGCTGGCCCTGTCGGCATGGCTGGAAGGCCCTGACGCCATGGCTTCGGCTATTCTCCATATTCAGCCTGTTACGGTCTTTTCTATTTGTTATTTATCCTTTCTGGCTACTATCGTTGGGTATGGACTGTGGAGCAAGCTCCTGGCCAAATATGAAGCTCATAAAATTGCGCCTCTGTCACTGCTCGTGCCGGTTTTTGGACTCCTTACGGCCCGGTTTGTCCTCGGCGAAAGCCTGTCCCTCTGGCAGTGGCTTGGCGTCATTGTCGTCATTCTCGGTCTTGTCGTGACCAATATGCCCATCCATCGGCCTAAAGGAGCGTAGAAATCTGCAGTCTTTGTTCTTGACAGACAGGAAAATCGTGTTTATAATAAACATAATTTTACAGTACGCAATGAAGGAGAAGCAAATTACGCTGCCTGATCAGAGAGCTGCCGGCCGGTGCGAGGCAGAGAGGCTGTAAGGCGTTCCGCTCCGGAGCGGCAAATGATGAATTTGACGGGTTCGCCCGATACAGCGAAGCAAGTTGGCCGAAAGGCAAGTTGGGTGGCAACGCGGGAATTTACTCTCGTCCCTGTAAAGGGACGGGAGTTTTTTTATGAGTGAAAGGTGTGGAACCACGTGAAACGAGTATATAATTTTAATGCCGGACCATCGGCCATGCCTCTGGAAGTGCTGCAGGAGGTTCAGGCAGAATTTCTTGATTTTCAGCATACAGGCATGAGCATCGTTGAAATCAGCCATCGCAGTGCTGCCTACCAGGCGATGCAGGATGATGTAAAAGCGACGCTCAGGCGCTTTCTGTCCATTCCGGACGGCTATGCCGTCATCTTCATGCAGGGCGGCGGCAGCATGCAGTTCGTCATGCATGCTGCTAATTTCCTGAAGCGGAAAGGCGGCTATATCAATACCGGTGTCTGGTCGGACAAAGCCATGAAGGCGGCACAGTTTTTTGGCACGACCTATGAAGTAGCATCCAGCAAAGGCGATGGCTTTACGTATATTCCTTCGCCAGATACATTCTCTGTGCAGGATGGGACCGATTACGTATATATTACGTCGAACAATACTATTCATGGTACAGAATGGCAGACGTATCCGTCTTTTGATGTGCCATTATTCTGTGATATGTCCAGCGATTTTCTCAGCCGTCCTTTCGACGTGAGCAACTTCGACTTTGTCTATGCCGGTGCGCAGAAAAACGTCGGCCCTGCCGGTGTCGTTGTCGGCATTATTAAGGAAGAGCTGCTGAAACAGGCCCGGACAGACCTGCCGGACATGCTGAAGTATCAGACCTATGTCGATAAGGATTCGACGTATAATACGCCGCCAGTATTTGGTATTTACTTCGTCGGCAAAGTGCTGCACTGGCTGGAAGATCACGGCGGTCTGGCTGCCATGGCGTCGAGAAACAAGGAAAAAGCCGATCTCGTATACAGTGTTCTCGACAGCAGTGATGGATTCTACCGCGGCCATGCCCGTAAGGATTCGCGGAGCCGCATGAATGTTACCTTTAATCTGCCGTCGCCGGAGCTGGAAGCTGAATTTGCTGCCAAGGCGGCGGAAAAAGGGCTCATAGGCCTGAAGGGACATCGCTCCATTGGCGGCTGCCGGGCGTCGCTGTATAATGCTGTTACCCTGGAAGGCTGTCAGGCTCTGGCTGATTTTATGGAAACCTTCCGGCAGAATCATTAATACAATAAAAAGTAAAGACAAAACGCGTAGGGGCGCGTGTACAGGAGGAGAAAACAGATGAAGATTTTAGTTAGTGATGACGTATCCATGAAAGGCGTAGAGCTGCTGCGGGAACATGGCTATGAAGTAGATGTGAAGAAAAACCTGGATGAACAGGGGCTTATCGACTGCATTGGCGAATATGACGGACTTATTACCCGTTCCATGACGCATGTAACGGAAAAAGTTATTGATGCCGCAACCAAATTAAAGGTCATTGGCCGGGCCGGTGTCGGCGTCGACAGTATTGACCTGAAAACGGCAACTGCCCGGGGCATTGTCGTCGTCAACACGCCGACGGCCAATACCATGGCAGCAACGGAACATACCTGTGCCATGATCATGGCCATTACGCGTCATATTCCGCAGGCCCATAATTCTCTTATGGCCGGTGAATGGGACCGGGCCCGGTTTACGGGGATTCAGCTCCAGCACAAGACCATTGGCATTATCGGCGTAGGCCGCATTGGTTCGCGCATTGCCAAGCGGATGCAGGCCATGGAAATGAAGACCATCGGCTATGACCCGTATATTCCGGAAGAACGGTTCAAACAGCTCGGCGTTCAGTCTGTCGATCTGGATACGCTCCTGCGCACGTCTGACTATATTACCATGCATACGCCGCTGACCAAGGAAACACGCGGCATGATCGGTGCTGAAGAAATTGCCAAGATGAAAGACGGCGTCCGCGTCATCAACGTATCCCGCGGTGCTGTCCTCGATATTCAGGCTCTGGCAGAAGCCCTCAAGAGCGGCCACGTTGCCGGCGCGGCTATTGACGTATTCCCGACAGAACCGCTTCGCAAGGAAATTGACCCGTTCATTGGCATGGACAACGTCGTCATTACGCCGCACCTCGGCGCCTCGACAGTAGAAGCGCAGATCGGCGTATCCGTAGACGTTGCAGAAGGCGTTATGGCAGCCCTGAGCGGCGAACCGGTCGCAACAGCTGTCAATATGGCTCCTATTCCGCAGAACGTGTACAACGTCATTCATCCCTATTTCGATCTGATGGAACGGATGGGCAATCTGGCTGTATACCTGTCAGACGCACCGATGCGGGAAATTCAGGTAGAATATACGGGCGAGCTGGCCGAAACGGAAACGCGCCTTCTTACCATTGCCGTTTTGAAAGGGGCCCTGAATCCGATACTGCAGGAATCGGTCAACTTCGTCAATGCTGCTGAAGTAGCCAAAACCCGTCATATTGCCGTAAAAGAAATCAAATCACAGGATAACAGCTATTTCGTCGATGCCGTAACGGTACGCGTCAAGACCAGCAAGGGTGAACACACCCTCGTGGGGACGCTGTTCAATAAGACGGAAGCCAAAATCGTTCAGATCGACGAATACCGCGTCGACTTTACGCCGGAAGGGTATCTGCTCCTGGCGCCCCATATTGACCAGCCTAACATGATCGGCCAGATTTCGACGATTCTGGGGCAGGCTCACATCAATATTACGGGCATGCAGGTCGGACGCATGACCAAGACCGGCACGAATATCATGGCTATTGCCGTTCAGGACGACATTCCCAACGATATTATGCTCAAGCTCCGTTCCATTGACGGCATTTTGGATATGAAACTGATTCACTGCGATATATAAGGTCCGGGAGGTACTGATGATTCGAATTATACTGATTCGCCACGGCGAAACGAAATGGAACGTAGAAGGCCGCTATCAGGGCCAGGAAGACACGCAGCTCAGTGAACGAGGCCTTGCTCAGGGGCATATGGTTGCTCAGGGACTGAAAGACATCCCTATGGACCGGGCCATTTCCAGTCCTCTGGAACGGTCGTACATGACCTGCCAGTTCTGTGCAGACCTGCACGGGCTGAACGTAGAAAAGGACAGCCGTCTCATTGAAATCAATCACGGCGACTGGGAAGGCTGCCTGGCTGATGAAATCAGACAGAAGTATCCGAAAGAATTTCAGCAGTGGCACAGTCAGCCGCAGCTCGTTACCATGCCGGGCAAAGGCGGCGAATCCCTGGACGATGTACGGCGCCGCGCCCGTGCTGCCTTTGACGAATATGCTGAAAAATACGACGGCCAGACCGTCCTCGTCGCCGCCCATGATGCCGTCAACAAGGCGATTATCTGCGATGTTCTGGGCCTGGACATGAGTCATTTCTGGCAGATCAAGCAGGATAATACGTGCATTAACGTGCTGGAATGCCACGATGGTGTATGGCGTCTGGTACTGCTCAATTCCACGAATCACATGGGCTATCTGTTCAGCGGCATTGAACAGAAGGGCCTGTAAGCCATAGGCTGTATGCAATCCCTGTTTCTATAGAGAAAGGAAGAATATTCATTATGTTAGATACTAAATTCATTCGCGAACATGCAGAAGAAGTGAAGCTGAATGTAGAACGGCGTCATGCCAAAGCCGACGTCGATGCCTTTGTTGCCCTCGACAGCCGCCGCCGCGAACTGCTTCAGAAAGTAGAAGCCATGAAGAACGAACGCAATACGGTAACGCAGGAAATCAGCCAGCTCAAGCGGAACAAGCAGAATGCCGATGAACAGATTGCAGCCATGAAAAAACTGGGCGATGACATCGACGTTCTCGATAAGGAAGTCAAACAGGTTGAAGCCGATATGCTGAACATTCAGCTCATGATTCCCAACATGTGTCATCCTTCTGTTCCTGTCGGCAATGATGACAGCGACAATCCGGAAGTCCGTAAATGGGGCGAACCGACGAAATTTGACTTTACGCCGCTCAATCACTGGGACGTCGGTGAAAAACTGGGCATTCTCGATTCCGAACGGGCTGCCAAGGTTACGGGCGCCCGCTTCTATTACTACATCGGTGCCGGCGCACGGCTGGAACGGGCTGTATATAACTTCATGCTCGATCAGCATACGGAAAAAGACGGCTATACGGAAGTTATTCCGCCGTACATCGTCAATCGCGACTCCATGACCGGTACGGGCCAGCTGCCGAAATTCTATGAAGACATGTACCGGCTCAACGTAGAAGGCGAAGAAATGTATATGATTCCGACTGCAGAAGTACCGCTGACCAACTACTACCGCGGCGAAATCATTGACGGTGCCAAGCTGCCTGTGTACTTTACGGCCATGACGCCGTGCTTCCGTGCCGAAGCCGGTTCTGCCGGCCGTGATACGCGGGGCCTTATCCGTCAGCATCAGTTCCATAAAGTAGAAATGGTTAAATATACGACGCCGGAAACGAGTTATGATGAACTGGATAAGCTCACGAACAATGCCGAAGATATTCTGAAAGCCCTGGGCCTGCCGTATCACGTCGTCTGCCTGTGCACCGGCGATATTGGCTTTTCGGCAGCCAAGACCTTTGACGTGGAAGTCTGGTTCCCGGCACAGGAAAAATATCGGGAAATTTCGTCGTGCTCCAATACGGAAGATTTCCAGGCTCGCCGTGCCAATATCCGCTTCCGCCGCTCGCCTAAGTCCAAACCGGAATACGTCCATACCCTGAATGGCTCCGGCCTGGCCGTAGGCCGTACAGTTGCTGCTATTCTGGAAAACTATCAGCAGGCTGACGGCTCTGTCATCGTTCCGGAAGTACTCCGTCCCTATATGCACTGTGACGTCATTACGAAGCAGTAATGCTGCAGAAATAACCGGCTTTTTTGTCCGTACAGCAGACACCTTGATGAAGATTCGTCAAGGTGTCTTTTTAGTTATTATAGCCTTCATGTGAATTATAATAAGTAATATATCTATTACCTGTTATTATATTTGATATTCTTATGTCATATTTAAAAATGCATATATGTAATTGACATCACCCATAAGAATGATAAAATATTATTTGCAACACGAAGAAAATATTAAAATTAAAAGGAGAAAATAAAAAATGAGAATAACTCCGAAGGAAATGGAAAAATTGATGCTCCATACAGCAGGCAATTTGGCCAAAGAACGCAGAGCCCGCGGATTGAAGCTGAATTACGCCGAAGCTGTGGCCTATATCAGTTCGGAATTAATGGAACTGGCCCGTGATGGGAAGCGCGTGACAGAACTGATGGAGCTGGGATGCCATCTCCTCACCAGTGATGACGTCATGGATGGCGTAGCCGGCATGGTTACACAGGTTCAGGTAGAAGCGACGTTTCCGGACGGCACGAAGCTCGTCACCGTTCATCATCCCATTCAGCAGGTATAAGGAGAGACGACTATGGAAATAGGAGAAATTAAAGCACTGGACAGAGATATTACGCTCAATGCAGGGAAGCCGGTCGTTACAGTTACGGTTGCCAATACGGGAGACCGCCCCGTTCAGGTAGGCTCTCATTTTCATTTCTTTGAAGTGAATCGCTGCCTTTCCTTTGATCGGGAAAAGGCCTATGGATATCATCTCGATATTCCTTCCGGCACATCGGTCCGCTTCGAACCAGGTGAAGAAAAAGAAGTGCAGCTTACGGCCATGGGCGGGACAAAGCGGGTCTTTGGCCTTAATGATCTGACCCGGGCCCGTGTAGGAGACGATACGAAAGCAGCATCCCTTGCCAAGGCAAAAATCAAGGGGTTTATACAGTAGAGGAGGATACAGAATGAGCGTAACCATTTCTGGAAATAAATATGCCATGATGTATGGCCCGACGACGGGGGATAAAGTTCGTCTGGCTGATACGAATCTGGTCATTGAAGTAGAAAACGATTACACGACATATGGTGATGAATGCAAGTTTGGCGGCGGCAAAACCCTGCGCGACGGCATGGGTCAGTCCGTTACGACGACGAGTGCCGGCGGCGACCTGGACTTGGTCATTACGAACTGCCTTATCGTCGATTATACGGGCATTTATAAAGCCGATATTGGCATTAAAGACGGACTGATTGCCGGCATTGGCAAGGCAGGAAATCCGGCTGTCATGGACGGTGTTACGCCGGGAATGGTTGTCGGCGCATCTACAGAAGCCCTGGCCGGCGAAGGACTGATCGTTACAGCCGGCGGCATTGATTCGCACATCCATTTCATTTCGCCGAGCCAGGTAGAATGTGCGCTGTACAGCGGCGTAACAACTATGATCGGCGGCGGTACCGGCCCGGCTGATGGCACGAATGCCACGACCTGTACGCCTGGTCCCTGGAATATGGCTATGATGCTGAAAGCAGCAGAAGAATATCCCATGAATATCGGCTTCCTCGGCAAGGGGAACTGCGCCGATGAAAAAGCGCTTATCGAACAGGTCGAAGCAGGCGCCATGGGCCTGAAGATTCATGAAGACTGGGGTGCTACGCCGGCCGTTATCGACCATTGCCTGAACGTAGCCGATGACTATGACGTGCAGGTTGCTATTCATACGGATACGCTGAATGAAGGGGGCTGCGTAGAAGATACGCTTAATGCCATTGCCGGCCGCACCATTCATACGTACCATACAGAAGGCGCCGGCGGCGGCCATGCGCCGGACATCATCCGCGCTGCCGGTGCGCCCAACGTGCTGCCGTCTTCGACGAATCCTACCATGCCTTTTACGGTCAATACGCTGGATGAACATCTGGACATGCTCATGGTATGCCATCATCTGGATAAACGGATTCCGGAAGACGTAGCCTTTGCGGACTCCCGTATTCGTCCGGAAACCATTGCTGCCGAAGACGTTCTCCATGATATGGGCGTGTTCAGCATGATGAGTTCCGACTCCCAGGCCATGGGCCGCGTTGGCGAAGTTATTACCCGCACGTGGCAGACGGCGAGCAAGATGAAAGACGAACGGGGCGCCCTGCCGGAAGATGCCGGTCACGACAATGATAATTTCCGCGTCAAACGGTATATTTCCAAGTACACCATCAATCCGGCTATTACCCACGGCATTTCCCAGTATGTCGGCTCCCTGGAAGTGGGAAAATTTGCCGATATTGTTCTGTGGAACCCGGCCTTCTTCGGCATTAAGCCGGATATGATTATTAAAGGCGGCATGATTACAGCATCTAAGATGGGCGATGGCAATGCTTCTATTCCAACGTGCGAACCGGTCATGTACCAGCCTATGTTCGGTGCCCACGGCGCTGCGAAATATGCGTCGTGCCTGACCTTTGTATCTCAGGCGGCTATGGAACGGGATGTGAAAGAAGCATATGGTCTGCAGAAAACAGTAGTCCCTGTTTCCGGCTGCCGCCATATTGGTAAAGTGGACATGAAGTTCAATGACCAGGCACCGGATATTCAGGTCAATCCGGAAACCTATGAAGTGCGCGTAGACGGAGAAAAAATCACGTCCCAGGCAGCAGAAAAACTGCCCCTTACGCAGCTGTATAATTTGTTCTAAGAAAGGACGGGATGTCATGTTAGGTGTGTGTTTGCTCTTTGTCGGCATCGTCCTGATTAACAACGGCCTGTGCACGCTGTATAAGGTCGACGGCGAATCGACGGCAGTAATGAATATCTTTACCGGCGGCTTATCTCTCATTGCCAACGTCATCGCCATGGTGCAGGGCAACTACTATGCTGCCGGAACGGGACTGCTCTTCGGCTTTACCTACCTCTTCGTCGCCTTTTCCAAGATCCGCGGCCTCAGTCCTCTGCCTTTTGCCTGGTTTTCCACCTTTGTTGCCGTCAATGCCTTTATTTTCGGCACCATGGAAGGATTCTTCGGCAATTCAGTTCTCCATATTACGCCGGACTGGCGCTGGGCCGCTATCTGGTATTTATGGGGAATTCTCTGGGGCACGGCCTTTGTAGAAGATGTACTGGGTGTGAAATTAGGGAAATTCGTTCCCCGTCTTCAGGTTTTTGAAGGCGTCGTTACGGCCTGGATTCCCGGCGTACTTCTCCTCATTGGCCAGTGGTAATAAAAATAAAATAAGGTATACAACAATAGCGTGCTGCGGCGCGCTATTGTTTTCAAAGGAGGAACCATATGATCTGTACGACTATATACGGTAAACTTGCCAATATGGATACAACTGGCAAGACCATAGAAACAGTGGATATTGAATGGCATGAATCATTCAAGAAAATTCATTCCAAGAAAACGAATACAGGACGGGAAATCGGCATCCGCATGGGTGACGAAGTCCTGACGCGCGGGCTGTATGAAGGCGACGTTATTTACGATCAGGATAATCTCCTCATCGTCGTGCATACGCCGCCGTGCGAGGTCATTGCCGTTCATGTAGCTCCGGATCATCCCAAGATGGCAGCCAAGGTCTGTTATGAAATCGGCAATCGCCATGCTGCTCTGTTCTGGGGGGAAGACGACCGGACCTTCGTGACGCCGTATAATGAGCCCATGCTGGTCATGCTTGGCAAATTGCACGGTGTCACGGCGGAAAAGCGCGTACAGTCTCTCGACTTTGACCATCGCATTTCATCACAGGTTCATAACCATCATCATTAGGGGATACTATGAGTATACAAACGTTAGAAGGACACTTTCTGCTGCTGCAGATTAACGATTCTCTCTTTCCCATAGGGGCTTATTCTCATTCGTATGGCCTGGAAACGTATATTCAGCGCGGTCTCGTCCATGATGAGCATACTGCTGCTGTCTATATTACCAATCGGCTGCGCTATAATTTTGCCTATACCGATTTGCTGGCTGCCCGGCTGGCCTATGATGCAGCTGCCTGCCAGGATATTCAGGCCATTGATGAACTGGAAGAAATTATGGAAGCGTCCCGCATACCTATGGAACTGCGGGAAGCGTCTAAAAAGCTGGGCAACCGGTTCTGCAAAACCCTGATGCATATGGAAGGGCCGTGGCATGGAAACTTTTTTTGCCAGTACCTGACGGCCCGGAAGGGAAAGACTACGTGCCATCCCTGTGCCTATGGCGTCTTCTGTGCAGCCAACGGCATTGAGCGGGAAGAAGGGCTGGCCAATTACCTGTACGCCCAGACGTCGGGGATGGTGACGAACTGCGTAAAAACCGTGCCGCTCAGTCAGTCGTCAGGGCAGAAGATCCTCACCCGGCTGCATCCGGTTTTTGCCGAACTGCTGCTGCGTGTGGAAGAAGCTGACGAGGCCATGCTCTGTGCTTCTACGCCGGCCTTTGACCTGCGCAGCATGGAACATGAACACCTCTATTCGCGGCTGTATATGTCTTAAGAAAGGAAGGATACCATTGGCTTATGTACGTATTGGCGTCGCCGGTCCTGTTGGCTCCGGCAAGACGGCGCTCATTGAAGCGCTGACACGGCGCATGTCTAAGGAATACAGCATTGGTGTTATTACCAATGATATTTATACGAAAGAAGATGCGGAATTTCTGGCAAAAAATTCCGTCATGCCTGTAGAACGTATTATTGGCGTCGAAACAGGAGGCTGCCCGCATACGGCCATTCGGGAAGATGCTTCCATGAATCTGGAAGCTGTCGATGAAATGATGGAACGGTTCCCGGATATACAGATTTTATTCATCGAAAGCGGCGGCGATAATTTGTCGGCAACCTTTTCGCCGGAACTGGCGGATGCGACTATTTTCGTCATCGACGTATCAGAAGGCGACAAGATTCCCCGCAAAGGCGGTCCCGGCATTACCCGGTCCGACCTTCTCGTCATTAATAAGATCGATCTGGCCCCTTATGTCGGTGCCAGCCTGGAAGTAATGGAACGGGATTCCCGGCGCATGCGAGGCGACCGGCCCTTTATCTTCACCAACATCCGCAGCGGCGAACATGTCGATGATGTTGTACAGTGGATCAAGAAACATGTGCTCCTGGAAGGAATGGAATAATGGGGGGCAATCAGTTTGGCCGTACATCGTCTCTGACGCTGAAAGCCGCTGCCGGAAAAAACGGCAGAACCTTGTTGAAGGATCTTTCCTTTACTGCTCCGTTTAAGGTCATGGAACCTTTCGTTCGGGATGACGGACTGACGCAGGTCATGGTACTGGCCGCGTCGGCAGGCATTATGGAAGGAGACAGGCAGGAATTTTCCCTGTCTGTCGAATCAGGAGCGGCCCTGGAATTTACGTCGCAGGCCTATGAAAAAATCCATCAAATGTCCGGTCAGGACTGTGCCAGGCGGCATGCAGCCATTACCGTAGCCGACGGCGGATTTCTGCGGTATAATCCGCAGGCCACCGTGCCGTTTGCCGATTCTGCCTTTGAAAGTACTGTTGATGTACACCTTCAGGGCAATGCCGGATTTCAGTGGAGTGAAATTTTTACGTGTGGCCGCTATATGCGGGGCGAACGATTTGCCTATAGATGGTACACGAACCTGGTCCGGATTTATCGTGACGGCCGGCTGATTTACCGGGATAACGCACGGTTTGATCCGACTGTCTTTGCCATGGACGGCATGGGTATGTTTGAACAGTATACCCATCTGGCCAGCCTGTTTATTTCCCGGCCCAAACAGGGCGAAGCCTTTGCCCGTCAGGTCTATGACCTGCTGCAGGAAGCGGAAGAACAGGGAAAAGCGGGAAGTCAGCCCCTGGTAGAAGGCGGCATTACCGCTCTTTCAGACGGCGATTATGCTGTCCGCATCTTCGGCGTTCGCGCCCAGACGCTGGAAAAGCTGAAAGAAAAAATCATGGATATAGGCTGTCAGGAATAAGGGCAGAAAAAAGGGACTGCAGAAGCGCTCGTGCGTTTCTGCAGTCCCTTTCGTAGTTATATGAAGCTTTTGACAGGATGGTGTTATTCCCGTTCCTTGTTGTTGCGGTCAGCCTGCTGAACCAGCCGCTGTGCATCCGGTTCCGATTCTGCCGGAGCCGTATCTGCTGCCGGTTCAGCTGATTCGGCCGGTTCTTTCTTCCGGGTCAGCGTATCTTTGATCTTTTCTTTCAGCGATTCTGCTTTGGATTCGATTGGTTTCTTTGCCGGTTTTGGCTGTTCTGTAATGCGTTTCATGCCGGCCGGAATGGAGAAGGCTTCGCCAGAGGAATCTTCTGTTGCTGACGACATGTAGGCCCGCCAGATTTCTGCCGGAATGGTGCCGCCGTATACTTCGCCGAGGCTGTGAGAACCGGAGTCGTCACCGATCCAGACAGCTGTGACAATATCCGGCGTATAGCCGACGAACCAGGCGTCGACGTTGTCATCTGTCGTCCCTGTCTTGCCGGCAGCGGGGCGGCCAATGTCGGCGCCTGTGCCGGTGCCGTGGCTGATGACGCCTTCCAGCATGTACGTCATTTCATAGGCTTCTTTTTCCGTCATGACCTGGGTCTTGTTTTCTTCCCGGGACAGTGTCGATTCGTCTTCCAGAACGTTGCCGTTGCGGTCGAGAATTTTGACGATAGCCGTCGGTTTGATGTGCACCCCTTTATTGGCAAAAGTCCCGTAGGCACTGGCCATTTCCAGCGGTGTTACGCCGCGGGTCAGGCCGCCTAAGGCCATGGCCAGGTTGTCGTCTTTGGAATCCAAGGTGGTAATGCCCATTTTCTTGGCATTGGCAATAATGTTGCTCGGTCCTACTTCGTCGGCCAGCTGTACGGCGACGGTGTTGATGGACAGTGCCAGGGCTTCGCTGAGCGTAACTGTTCCGCGGAACGATTTGTCCGCATTCTGCGGTTTCCAGGACCCATAGGAGACGGCTTTGTCTTCCATCGTCGAGCTCGGCGTCTTATCATGCTGCAGAGCCGTCATGTAGACGAAAGGCTTAAATGCCGATCCAGGCTGGCGCACTGCCATGGTGGCGCGGTTGAAGCTGTCCTGGCCGCGGCCGCCGACCATGGCCAGAATGTGGCCCGTTTTGGGGTCCAGAGAAACGATGGCACCCTGCGGCTGTGTCAGGCCCTTGTCATCCTTGTAGTTATCCGGCAGCTGCCGCAGCGCCCGGACAGCGGCGTGCTGTTTTTCCGCATCCATGGTGGTGTAGATTTTCAGCCCTTCCTTGTACAGCGCATCATCTCCGTATTTGGCTGCTACCAGCTGAGATACGTAATCGACGAAAGATGCTGTTTCCGCGTTTTCGCTGGTCTGCTTGGGCGTTGTCAGATCCAGGTCGGCCTTTTTGGCGGCGTCGCCGTCAGCCTGAGAAATATAGCCGTATTTGACCATCTGGTCGAGAACCGTGTTGGTACGGCTTTTCGCTTCGTTCAGGTTATTGAAAGGCGAGTAGTAGTTTGGGCTTTTCGGCAGGCCTGCCAGCATGGCGCACTGCTTCAGATTCAGTTCATTGACGTCCTTGTCAAAATACGTTTTAGCTGCCGTCTGAATGCCGTATGCGCCCTGGCCAAAATAAATCTGATTCATGTACATTTCCAGGATTTCTTTTTTGCTGTATTTTCGTTCAATTTCCAGAGCCAGCATGGCTTCCTGGAGTTTGCGCTTCAGCGTCTGTTCCTGCGAAAGAAAGGCGTTTTTGGCCAGCTGCTGCGTAATCGTACTGCCGCCCTGGGAAATGCCCCGGTTGGTCAGGTTGGCTACGACGGCACGGGCAATGCCGATGGGGTCGATGCCGATATGATCATAAAAGCGGTTGTCTTCGGCAGCAATGAAGGCGTTCTGCAGGTTCTGCGGCACCTTGTTGATGTCAATAGGCAGGCGGTTCTGATCGGAATGAAGCGTCGTTATAAGGCGGCCGTGAATGTCAAATACCTGCGACGATACGGCAGGGCGCATATTGTTTCCCACTGTAGGCAGACTCTGGTAGGCAGCGAAAATATATCCGAAACCAAGTCCGGCAAGTATGACAAAACACAGGAGAAACAGGAAGCGCAGCCTGCGGAGAGGCCCTGTTTTTTTAGCGTGTTTTGCTCTGCGTCTGGGTGTATACATATGTCCTCCTATATAAAATAAATTCCTATATTTTACATAACGGGAATACCCGCTGTTAGGAAATAAAAAAACGCATATCAC
>NZ_CATWFF010000031.1 GCF_958350005.1 uncultured Megasphaera sp.
GGCATCGGGCCGTCAGCTGCGGATACGACGAGGATAGCGCCGTCCATCTGAGCAGCGCCGGTGATCATGTTTTTAACATAGTCAGCGTGCCCCGGGCAGTCTACATGGGCATAGTGGCGTTTTTCCGTTTCATATTCAACGTGAGCCGTGTTGATCGTAATACCACGTTCCCGTTCTTCCGGAGCCTTATCGATATCTGCATAGTCTTCGAATTTTGCGAAGCCTTTTTTAGACAAAACTTTCGTAATTGCAGCGGTCAGCGTAGTTTTGCCGTGGTCGACGTGACCAATCGTACCAATGTTAACATGCGGTTTGGTTCTTTCATAATGTTCTTTAGCCATTGTGCAGTTCCTCCAGTATAATTAAAATTTAGCCTTTATCGCTAATGACCTTTTCAGCTACGCTCTTAGGAACTTCTTCGTAGTGGTCAAAAGTCATTGTGTAAACACCACGGCCCTGCGTCTTGGAACGCAAATCCGTTGCATAGCCAAACATTTCAGCCAGCGGGACAAATGCATCGATATGTTCAGCGCCATTGCGCATTTCCATACCGTCTACACGGCCACGACGGGAATTCAGGTCGCCAATAACATCGCCCATGTATTCTTCCGGAACGACAACTTCAACTTTCGTGTACGGTTCCAGCAGAACGGGATCTGCTTTTCTGGCGCCTTCTTTAAAGCCCATAGAGCCGGCAATTTTGAAAGCCATTTCAGACGAGTCGACTTCATGATACGAACCGTCATAAACAACGACTTTAATATCTACCATCGGGAAGCCGGCAAGTACGCCAGTTTCCATAGCTTCTCTGACACCAGCTTCGACAGAACCGATATATTCCTTCGGAATAGCGCCGCCAACGACTTTGTTTTCAAATTCGTAGCCTTTGCCCTGTTCCTGAGGAATCAGTTCAAGCCAGCAGTCGCCGTACTGACCACGGCCGCCGGACTGACGTTTGAAGAAACCACGGGACTTGACATCTTTGCGAATGGTTTCACGGTATGCTACCTGCGGTTTGCCGACATTGCAGTCTACTTTAAATTCGCGGGACATACGGTCAACGATAATATCCAGATGGAGTTCGCCCATACCGGAAATGATGGTCTGACCCGTTTCAGCATCGGTCTTGACTTTGAAGGTAGGATCTTCTTCAGCCAGACGAGCCAGGGCAATACCCATTTTTTCCTGGTCTGCCTTTGTTTTCGGTTCAACAGCGACGGAAATAACCGGTTCCGGGAATTCCATTTTTTCAAGGATAATCGGATGTTTTTCATCGCAGAGCGTATCGCCTGTCGTCGTATCTTTCAGACCGACAATAGCACCGATGTCACCGGTGTATGCTTCCTGCACTTCTTCACGATGATTTGCATGCATACGCAGGATACGGCCAACACGTTCTTTTTTGCCCTTCGTGGAGTTATACACATACGTGCCTGCCTGAAGAGTACCGGAATAAACGCGGAAGAACGCAAGTTTACCTACGAAAGGATCGGCCATGATCTTGAAAGCCAGAGCGGAGAACGGTGCATTATCATCGGCTTCACGGTGATCTTCTTCGCCTGTATCCGGATTCGTGCCGGCAACTGGCGGAATATCCAGCGGAGACGGCATGAAGTCAACAACAGCGTCCAGAAGCATCTGAATGCCTTTGTTCTTATAAGCCGAGCCGCAGAGAACGGGGAACAACTTGTTCGTGACGACGGCTTTACGGATAGCTGCTTTAATTTCTTCAATGGAGAGTTCTTCACCATCGAGGTATTTCATCATGAGGTCATCATCTGTTTCGCAGACAGTTTCCAACATGATCTGCCGATATTTATCAGCTTCTTCTTTCATATCATCCGGAATATCAACGACTTCGATTTCCTTGCCAAGCGTATCTTCATACACTTCAGCTTTCATCGTAATCAAGTCGATAATGCCACGGAATGTCGTTTCAGCACCAATCGGAAGCTGAATGGCTACTGCATTTGCCTGCAGACGATCTTTCATCATCTGTACGCAGTTCAGGAAATCTGCGCCTGTCGTATCCATCTTGTTGATGAAGGCAATACGGGGAACATGATAATGTTCTGCCTGACGCCATACAGTTTCAGACTGCGGTTCAACGCCGCCTTTAGCAGAGAAAACAGCAACA
The DNA here is from genome assembly GCF_958350005.1 of uncultured Megasphaera sp. Taxonomy (GTDB): domain Bacteria; phylum Bacillota; class Negativicutes; order Veillonellales; family Megasphaeraceae; genus Megasphaera. Next base: position 2,138 of record NZ_CATWFF010000031.1, read on the forward strand.
GAACCATCAAGAACACGGAGGGACCGTTCAACTTCTACTGTGAAGTCAACGTGCCCCGGAGTGTCAATAATGTTGATACGATATCCTTTCCAGTGAGCTGTCGTAGCTGCGGAAGTAATCGTAATGCCACGTTCCTGTTCCTGTGCCATCCAGTCCATCGTTGCGGCGCCTTCATGCACTTCGCCGATTTTATGAACACGGCCGGTGTAGAAAAGGATACGTTCTGTTGTCGTGGTTTTACCAGCATCGATGTGAGCCATGATGCCGATATTTCTCGTTTTTTCCAAAGAAAATTCTCTTGGCACGATTTTTTCCACTCCTCAAATAACAAATATCAAAAAATTACCAGCGATAATGAGCAAAAGCCTTGTTGGCTTCGGCCATCTTATGCGTATCTTCTTTCTTCTTAATAGCTGCGCCAGTATTGTTAAACGCATCCATCAGTTCAGCTGCGAGCTTTTCTTTCATCGTACGTTCGCCACGTTTGCGGGCATAGCCAACAGTCCAACGGATACCGAGGGACAGACGGCGGTCTGCACGTACTTCGACAGGAACCTGATAGTTGGCACCGCCGACACGACGGGCACGAACTTCCAGAACAGGCATAACATTGTTCAAAGCCTGTTCAAATACTTCCATTGGATCTTTATTCATTTTGGAACGGATAATGTCGAATGCATCATATACGATGGATTCAGCGACACCTTTTTTGCCGTCCAGCATTACTTTGTTAATGAAGCGTGTTACCAATTTGGAATGATATACCGGATCCGGCAGCACATCACGCTTCGGCACTGGGCCTTTTCTTGGCATGTCTAATTCCTCCCTATATTATGTAAGTCATCAAAATTCATCTTAGCAGAAATCTTATTTCTTGGCTTTCTTAGCGCCGTATTTAGAACGGGACTGCTGACGGTCGGATACGCCTGCCGTATCCAAAGCACCGCGGACGATGTGATAACGTACACCAGGAAGGTCTTTAACACGACCGCCTCTGATTAATACAACACTGTGTTCCTGTAAATTGTGACCAATGCCAGGAATATAAGCTGTTACTTCGATAGAGTTCGTCAAGCGAACACGGGCAACTTTACGCAGAGCAGAGTTAGGTTTTTTCGGTGTAGCCGTGTATACACGAGTGCAGACACCGCGCTTCTGCGGGCAGTTTTTCAAAGCCGGAGCCGTAGATTTTTTCGTGGAAACTTCACGACCCTTACGAACTAATTGGCTGATTGTTGGCATATGGGCACCTCCTCTCCAAACAATTAGATTTATAATGTAATCACCAAATGGCAAAATGCCAGTAGATGATATTACCAAAATTATTTAAGCAGACCCACTGCAGCGGCCTTTACCTTGATATGGCAGGCTAGGCCAAGCTCCATCATCGTATTCGACCGGTCAATGGCAATGCCCGTTTCTTCAGCATATGCAATGAGCGGTGCAACGACTTGTTCATCACAATCTTTTGCAATGTACAGCTGGGTGACTTCGTTTCGTTTCATTGCTTTCAGCGTTTGCTTTGCCCCTACAGTCTTGCGGACATTGCTGGCTATTTCCAAGCTCACGAAACATCACTCCTTATTCGTTTTGCAAATTAGGCGCAGTCCTATCGCTGCGACACTTAGATATTTTAGCATTCCCTATTCTGGATGTCAATGTGTTTTTCGTAAAAACTGCGTAACTAAGAGATTTATTATTACACTTTTCCGTGCGTATCATATAAAAAAACAGAGACCTGAAATACTCAGATCTCTGTTGAATTTATGCTGTTAGTGTCCTGCTTCAGGAGAATGTTCAGCCAAAGAGCTGCTGTCTACAGGATTGCCGTCTTCATCTTCATAATTAATAGACGGAACCGTTTTGACAACCTTGACCTTACGGTATCTGCTCATGCCGGTACCGGCAGGGATCAGCTTGCCAATAATAACATTTTCCTTCAGACCCAGGAGCGGATCGATTTTGCCTTTAATAGCAGCATCTGTCAGGACGCGGGTCGTTTCCTGGAACGATGCGGCAGACAGGAACGATTCCGTTGCCAGTGCCGCCTTGGTAATACCGAGAAGCATGGGCTTGCCTAAAGCCGGCTTTTTGTTTGCCGATTCGAGCCGATGATTCATGTCTTCAAAGACATTGACATCGACATAATCGCCAGGAAGCAAATCGGCATCGCCAGCATCTTCAATCTTCATCTTGCGGAGCATCTGCCGGACAATGACTTCAATGTGCTTGTCGTTGATACCAACGCCCTGTGATTTATATACTTTCTGTACTTCGTATACCAAATAGCGCTGTGTCGCTTCTACACCCAGAATATGCAGAATGTCGTGAGGATTGATGGAGCCCGCCGTAATACGGCTGCCCTTTTCAATGACATCCCCTTCGTGAACGACTAAATGAGCGCCATAAGGAATGGTATAGCTCCGTTCTTCGCCGTCTTTATTGACTACATGGACAATGTGGATATCATGATGGTCTTCTTTTTCCGTAATGGATACAACACCGTCAATTTCCGTAATAATAGCATTGCCCTTTGGCTTCCGTGCTTCAAACAATTCTTCGACACGGGGAAGACCCTGTGTAATATCGCCGGCTGATGCGACGCCGCCAGTGTGGAACGTACGCATGGTCAGCTGCGTGCCCGGTTCACCAATGGACTGGGCAGCAATGGTACCAACAGATTCACCAACATTAACCTTGCCGCCTGTACCAAGATCGCGGCCATAGCATTTGGCGCAGACACCGTACCGGCTGTGGCAGGTAAGAACGGAACGAATCCGTACTTTGTCATAATATTTGGCAACTTCCTTAGCCTGATCGGCCATGATTTCTTCATTGAGCGGTACAATGACTTCGCCTGTATTCGGGTTAACCAGCGTTTCTGCTGCCGTCCGGCCTTCAATCCGTTCTTCCAGCGGTTCAATAACACCATCGCCTTCGACGATAGCTGTCACTTCGACGCCGCGGATATCGTTGTTGCGGACTTTTACTTCATCGACATCACTGGACAGAATCCGTTCGATTACGTCTTCAGTCAGCGGCATGCCGGCCGGGCATACTTCCAGGCCATTGGAATCAATAACTGCCGATTCCACCGTTTTTCCCAGCATGTTTTCGACCATTGTCTTCCGAATAGCTGCCCGGAATCCTTCTTCCGGAGCACCGAGTACAACGGTTTCAATGAGGTTCGTATGATTCATGTCATCATTGATGTCCATCTGCGTTCCCTGCAAATATAATTTGGGAAGCTTATGTTCAATAATCAGATCCATATCATCGGTAGTCAGCAAATGACCTTCTTCAAAGACCGTTTCCTGCGTTTCCGGATCTGCTGCAGCTCTGGCCAGGACGCGGCCAATCAGTTTTTCCCGCAGCAAGTTGACAGCCTGACGGCAGGAACTTGCCAGACGGGCCCGTTCACGGACGAGATCGATGCCGAAAACATCACAGTCTTCTTCACGGACAATGACGTCCTGCGATACGTCGACAAGACGACGAGTCAGGTACCCGGAGTCAGCTGTACGCAGTGCCGTATCAGCCAGACCTTTACGGGCGCCATGGCTGGATGTGAAGTAATCCAGTACAGACAGGCCTTCACGGAAGTTTGCTTTAATCGGCAAGTCGATAATCCGGCCAGACGGGTCAGCCATCAGGCCACGCATGCCGGCAACCTGACGAATCTGCTGTTTATTACCACGGGCACCGGAGTCAGCCATCATGAAAATGGAGTTGAAAGGATCCATGTTGTCCATCATGACTTCCGTAACATCTTCCGTCGCTTTTTCCCAGATAGCACAGGTCTTCCGATACCGTTCATCTTCTGTAATCAAGCCGCGAAGGTACATTTTGGATACGTTCTGAACCATCTTGTCTGCCTTGCCCAGAATATCCCACTTTTCAGCAGGAATCTGAATATCCGAAATAGCAATGGACATGCCGGCCTGACGGGCATAATGGTAACCAATAGCTTTAATATGGTCGAGTAATTCAGCAGTCTTCGTATTGCCGACTAAATGGAAGCATGCATCTACAAGCTTGCCGATCTGCTTCTTGCTCATCAGGATGCCCAGGCAGTTGACATCAACAAACTCTTTGCCTTCTTTGAAAGCGGCAACGGCTTCTTTATCAATCTTATGAGCCGGCAACGGACGGATACTCAGGAGATCGACGCCAAAGGTTTCTTTCAGCTGCGAGAAACCGTAATCCAGGATATAGCCGTCTTTATTCTTGATTTTAACAAAATGGGTCGAATCGATAACACCGTTTTCATAGGCAAATACGGCATCTTCCGGATTCGTAAATACCATGATCTTGTCCGTATGATACAGCCGCAGCGGTTCGAAGATCTGGAAGTTATACAACAGCTTGCCTGCTGTCGTTTCAATCAGACCGTGACCGGGGATGCGAACTTTAATGAGGGCACCAACATCAATAGCTTTGGCATCATAAGCCAGCATGACTTCATCATAGCTGGCAAACATCTTGCCTTCTCCATAGGCACCTGGTTTAACCAGTGTCAGGTAGTACGCACCTAAAACCATATCCTGTGTCGGAACAGCAACAGGCTTGCCGTCTTTCGGCGCCAAAATATTATGAGCCGAAAGCATGAGGGTACGCGCTTCTGACTGAGCTTCTACAGACAAAGGCAGATGGCAGGCCATCTGGTCACCGTCAAAGTCGGCATTGAAAGCAGTGCAGACCAGCGGATGCAGTTTGATGGCACGGCCTTCCCAGAGAATCGGTTCGAAAGCCTGAATGCCCAGACGGTGCAGTGTCGGCGCACGATTCAGCAGTACTGGATGTTCCTGAATAACATCTTCCAGTACATCCCATACTTCATTGCTGACTCGTTCTACTTTCTTCTTGGCATTTTTAATGTTCGTAGCAATGCCTTTTTCCACGAGCTTTTTCATGACAAAGGGCTTGAACAGTTCCAGTGCCATTTCTTTCGGCAGCCCGCACTGATGCATTTTCAGTTCCGGGCCGACAACGATAACGGAACGGCCGGAATAGTCGACACGTTTGCCCAGCAGGTTCTGACGGAACCGGCCCTGTTTCCCTTTCAGCATATCTGAAAGGGATTTGAGCGGACGATTGCCCGGCCCCGTTACAGGACGGCCGCGGCGTCCATTATCGATAAGGGCGTCAACCGCTTCCTGGAGCATACGTTTTTCGTTGCGTACAATAATATCGGGAGCGCCTAATTCCAGCAGCCGGCTCAGCCGGTTGTTACGGTTAATGACGCGGCGATACAAATCGTTCAAGTCCGACGTGGCAAAGCGACCGCCATCGAGCTGGACCATAGGACGGAGTTCCGGCGGAATGACGGGAATAACATCCATGACCATCCATTCCGGTTTATTGCCGGAATGACGGAATGCTTCGACGACTTCCAGACGGCGAATGGCCCGAACCCGACGCTGACCGGAAGAGTCGCGCAGTTCATCACGCAGTTCTTTGTTCAGTTTTTCCAGATTCAGCCCCTGCAGCAGTTCCTTGACTGCTGCGGCACCCATGCCGACGCGGAACTTATCACCGTACATATCCAGATACTGGCGGTATTCCGTTTCGGTCAGGAGCTGCTGTTTTGTCAGCGGCGTATCACCGGGATCCAACACGATGTACGAAGCAAAGTACAGTACTTTTTCCAGCGACCGCGGAGAAATATCGAGGATCAGCCCCATCCGGCTGGGAATGCCTTTAAAATACCAAATATGCGATACAGGCGTAGCCAGCTGAATATGCCCCATCCGTTCGCGGCGAACTTTGGCCCGCGTTACTTCAACACCGCAGCGATCGCAGACAACGCCTTTATATCGAATCCGTTTATATTTGCCGCAATGGCATTCCCAGTCCTTCGTAGGCCCAAAAATGCGTTCACAGAACAGACCGTCCCGTTCCGGCTTTAATGTACGGTAATTGATCGTTTCCGGTTTTTTGACTTCGCCGTGAGACCATTCGAGGATTTTTTCCGGAGAAGCCAAACCAATCCGCATGGAATCAAATTCGTTCACATCAAGCACAAATAACCGCTCCCTTCTCGTCTATTACTCTTCATCATTCATCTTATCGTCATCTTGTTCTGCTTCAGCCACTGCATCGAGACTCATGGCACTCATGATATCATCGTCTTCGCCGTTAGCCGTCGGTTCTTCAGCAGTGTCATCGCTTGAATCAGCTGCGCCGGTTCCAGACGAAACAGGAAGACTATCTTCCCCTTCCATAACCTGGCGCAGTTCATCAGCCTGTTCCGGTTCCACATCGTCGTCATCATCCAGTTCCTTAATGACCACTTCTTCGCCGTCTTCGTTGAGAATCTGCACATCCAGGCCAATAGCCTGCAGTTCTTTCAGCAGTACCTTGAACGATTCCGGTACGCCTGGTTCCGGAATATTTTCGCCTTTGACAATTTTTTCATACGCCTTGACACGGCCGACAACATCATCGGACTTGACAGTCAGCATTTCCTGCAGTGTATATGCTGCGCCATATGCTTCCAGGGCCCAAACTTCCATTTCCCCGAAACGCTGGCCGCCAAACTGTGCTTTACCACCTAACGGCTGCTGTGTAACCAGGGAGTACGGGCCGGTCGAACGGGCATGAATCTTGTCATCAACCAGGTGATGCAGTTTAAGGAAGTACGTATACCCTACAGTAACGCGGCGATCCATCGGTTCGCCTGTACGGCCGTCGTATAATACGGACTTGCCATCTTCCGGCAGACCGACTAATTTCAATGCATCAAATACATCTTCTGCCTGAGCGCCGTCAAATACGGGTGTTGCAATGTGAATACCCGCTTTATCCGGTTTCGGCATGCCGTACGCATCAAAATCATATCCTGCTTCCCGCAGTTTTGCTTCCAAGCCAGGATTCATATTTTTAATCTGTTTGCCTAATTCATGGACAGCCCAGCCAAGATGGGTTTCCAGAATCTGACCGATATTCATTCGAGACGGAACGCCCAAGGGGTTCAGTACGATCTGAACAGGTGTGCCATCGGGAAGGAACGGCATATCTTCCTGCCGCATAACGCGGGAAACGACACCTTTGTTCCCGTGACGGCCAGACATCTTATCGCCTTCATGAATCTTCCGCTTCTGCGCAATATATACGCGAACCAGGCGATTGACGCCAGGCGGCAGTTCATCGTTATTTTCCCGGGAGAAAATACGGACGTTGACAACCTTGCCCGATTCACCATGGGGCACGCGCAGAGACGTATCGCGGACTTCCCGTTCTTTGTCGCCGAAAATAGCCCGCAGCAGCCGTTCTTCCGGCGTCAGTTCCGTTTCGCCTTTCGGCGTAACTTTACCGACCAGCACATCGCCTGGGAATACGTCGGCACCGATCATGATAATCCCGTTTTCATCGAGATTTTTCGTGCTGTCTTCACTGACATTGGGGATTTCCCGGGTAATTTCTTCTGAACCCAGTTTTGTATCGCGGGCATCGCATTCGTATTCTTCAATATGAATGGATGTATACAAATCGTTTTTCGGCAAATCTTCACTGAGCAGAACAGCATCTTCGTAGTTATACCCTTCCCAGGGCATGTATGCTACCAGGATATTGTATCCCAGTGCCAGTTCGCCGCCATCTGTTGCCATCCCATCGGCCAGTACCTGACCTTCGGCAACGCGGTCATTTTTATATACCAGGGGCCGCTGATTGATACAGGTGCTCTGGTTGGAACGGACGAATTTAATCAGTTTATATGTATCAACAGAACCTGCATCGGTCCGCACCTGAATTTCGTCGCCTGTTACACGGCTGACGACGCCGCCATGTTTTGCCAGAACACAGACCCCGGAGTCACAGGCAGCTTTATATTCCATCCCTGTGCCGACAAGAGGAGCCTGCGTGCGGAGCAGAGGCACAGCCTGACGCTGCATGTTTGCCCCCATGAGCGCACGGTTGGCATCATCGTTTTCCAGGAACGGAATCATAGATGTACCGACAGATACGACTTCCTTAGGAGATACGTCCATGAAATCGACGCGGTCACCAGGGAATTCACGCGTATCTTCGCCGTGACGGCAGGCAACGCGTTCATTGACGAAATGGCCGTCTGCAGTCAGCGGTTCATTGGCCTGGGCAATGATATACTGTTCTTCTTCATCAGCCGTAATATAGACAACCTGGTCCGTAACGACGCCAGTTTCCTTATCTACCCGGCGATAGGGCGCTTCAATAAAGCCAAATTCATTGACCTTACCGAAACATGCCAGCGAGGAAATGAGGCCGATGTTCGGGCCTTCAGGCGTTTCAACAGGGCACATGCGGCCATAATGGGAATGATGAACGTCACGAACTTCAAAGCCGGCACGTTCACGGGACAAACCGCCAGGGCCAAGAGCACTCAGACGGCGTTTATGCGTAATTTCTGCCAGCGGGTTCGTCTGGTCCATGAACTGGGACAGCTGGCTGGAACCAAAGAATTCCTTAATTGCCGCAACGACAGGCCGAATATTGATAAGCACCTGAGGCGTAATGCTTTCTGCGTCCTGAATGGTCATTCGTTCCCGGACAACCCGTTCCATTCGGGTCAGACCAATGCGGAACTGATTCTGCAGCAGTTCGCCAACGCAGCGGAGACGGCGGTTGCCCAGGTGGTCAATATCATCGATCGTTCCAAACCCATCCATCAGGTTGAGAAGATAGTCGATGTGAGCAATAATGTCTTCCCGCGTAATCGTGCGGTGGTCATAGGGCAGATTGCTGTTATTGCAGATAATCTTGTATACGGAGCCATCTTGCTTTTCGACAAATGCTTCTACCAGGCCATCGCCGGAGAAAACGCCGCTTTCCTTGATCTTTTCCACTTCTGCCGAACCGATTTCCGTATGAGCATCAATGACGACTTCACCGGTTTCGGCATTGACGATTGGTTCATGAAGGGTAAGACCAAAGAGACGCCGTTCCCAGCCCAGCTTCTTGCCGGCTTTATAACGGCCGACGCGGGCCATATCATACCGCCGGGGATCGAAAAACAGGCCTTCAAATAAATTGCGGGCACTTTCTACAGTAGGCGGTTCACCGGGACGGAGCTTTTTGTAAATTTCAACTAATGCTTCATCCTGGTTTTCTGTCGTATCTTTTTCAAAGGTTGCCTTCAGTCGTTTGTCATCAAAGAAGAGATCCAAAATATCGGCATTGGAAGACCAGCCGAGTGCCCGGATCAGAACCGTTACAGGAATTTTACGGTTCCGGTCAATACGGGCATATACAATATCGTTCGTATCTGTTTCCAGTTCAATCCATGCGCCGCGGTTCGGAATAACCGTGGAATTATACAGCCGAATACCCATGGGGTCAATTTCACGGCCATAATATACGCCAGGAGAACGAACAAGCTGACTGACAATAACACGTTCTGCCCCGTTGATAATAAACGTACCTGTATCTGTAATCAGAGGAAAATCTCCCATAAATACTTCCTGATCCTTAATTTCCCCTGTTTCATGATTCACCAGGCGGATCTGGACGCGAAGCGGAGCGGCATAGGTCGTATCCCGTTCTTTACATTCGCGGATGTCGTATTTCGGTTCCCCCAACTTAAAATCTTCAAAGGATAAAGATAAATTACCCGATGCATCTTCGATAGGAGAAATGTCTTTGAATATATCCTTCAATCCCTTTTCAAGGAACCATTCGTAGGACTTGTTCTGCAAATCCAACAAATGCGGCATTTTCAAGACCTCGTTAATCTTAGCATACGTATATCGAGTTCTTTTCCCTACTTGTACAGGTTTGAACATGCTGATCCTTCACCCCTTATAAAAAGTACACCATATAGATAGCGTCGCAAAAACATCCGTAAAGCGACAAAAAAGCAAGGCTCTTTAAATACCCTGAACCTTGCTTAATTTTTTTGCTTTGCGGAAGTTTTTCCTCCATGTATCTCACAATATCATTGAACATTTTTGCAATGAGTTATTATAGCACATGTTTTATCTTCCGTCAATATGTTATTGAATTATTTTTTACGCACCATGCACTTTTGCCAGCGTATACTTTTTCTTGCCCTTGCGGACAATGACATATTTGCCATTAGAATTCTTATGAGGCGTAACCACTTCGTCCAGCCCTTCTACTTTCACACCGTTAATGGTAACTGCGCCATGAGTAATATCTTCCCGGGCCTGCCGTTTGGACTTGTAAATCGTCGAGTCGACGAGCCAGTCGACGACGTTCTTTGCTTCGTTCGTCACATCCACTGTCGGCATTTTGCCGAAAGCCTGTTCCAGTTCGTGTTCCGTCAGATCAGCAATGCTGCCGTGGTACAGGGCTTCCGTAATATTGCGGGCTTCCTGCAGCGCTTCCGCACTGTGAACAAAAGTCGTCACTTCTTCAGCCAGACGGCGCTGAGCCAGCCGTTTTTCCGGTTCCGTCCTGACCGATTCAGCCAGTGCGGCAATTTCTTCCTGACTGAGGAAGGTGAAGTATTTCAGATATTTGACGACGTCAGCATCATCCTGATTGAGCCAGAACTGATAGAATTCAAAAGGCGAAGTCTTTTCCGGATCCAGCCAGACAGCGCCGCCGGCAGTCTTGCCGAATTTCGTTCCGTCCGACTTCAGCATGAGGGGAATCGTCAGGCCATAGGCCTGAGCGTTGCTGCCGTGCATCTTATGAATCGTATCGATACCGGCTGTAATATTGCCCCACTGATCGGCACCGCCAATCTGCAGCTGCACATCGTGGTGAACAAAAAGCTGTTCAAAGTCAATGGACTGCAGAATCTGATAGGAAAACTCCGTAAAGGATATGCCGCCTTCGAGCCGGCTGGAAACGACTTCTTTAGCCAGCATCGTATTGACGCTGAACAGCTTGCCGTAATCGCGCAGGAAGTTGAGCAGATCAATCTTGCTCAGCCAGTCGTAGTTATTGACGAAGGAAATATTGGACGAGTCGCCAAAGAGGTGCATAAACTGGGCCTTCAGCTTTTCTGCATTTTCATGGATTTTTTCAATCGTCTGCAGCTGCCGTTCTGTTTTGCGTCCGCTGGGATCGCCAATAACGCCGGTGCCGCCGCCGATGACGACATAAGGATGATGGCCGGCCATGGCAAACCGCTTCAGCATCATAAAAGGAATGAGGTGCCCGATATGCATGCTGTCACCTGTCGGGTCTACGCCACAGTATAAAGAAATGCTCTTTTCTTCCGTCAGCTTACGCAGTCCCTCTTCGTCTGTCATCTGATTGACAGCGCCACGCCAGGTTAATTCATCAATAATATTCATCGAACCCGCTCCTTTAATATCATTATTTTAAACCGTAAGTTCTTATACTCATCAATGTATCCAATTATACCTACCTGGTCTGCTTCCGTCAATAAAGAGACGAAAACTTTTCCGGCCACATATGCCAATGGCAGGCACGTATAAATATCATCTACTGCACGGACTGTTCAATAATCCAGCCCTGACGATAGGCATTCAGCAGGGCACGAAGGTCATCGATCATTTGAATCAGCTTTTTGCCGTTATCCGTATCGCCAATCATGACTCGTTTGGGTTCCAGTTCAACCTGAGTAGATTCTGAATCAATATCGGCATTATTCATAATAGCCTGACGCACATCTTTAAAAGGATAATGGGCTTTAATGCGAATGCCATGAGAATTAAAAATGAGCGTATACCCGGCAATGCCTGTCGAACCCTGATAGGCTTTGCAGAACCCGCCGTCAATGCAGATTTCCTTACCTTCTGCCCGAATGGGACTTTCCCCTTTCTTGACTTTTACCGGCGTATGGCCGTTAATAATATGGCCCTGCGGCGAATCGATCCCGAATTCGTGCAGTATTTTAACGCATTCTTCTTTCTGCCGGTTCAGGCGGTAATAATCATTTTGCGGTTCCTTCCACGTTTCCTGATCGGCAATGTAACTCCGTTCAAAGGTCTTGACGACTCGGCCCGATACGGGAGAATCGATGCCGCACCACAAGTACCACATATAGTCCAGGCTGTTCGTATCCCGTTTCTGATAGGCCTGACGGGCAATGAAGTCCACCATATCCATAAAAGCCTTGCCTTTATAAGGCTTGCCGTCCAGAAACACTTCTTTAAAGGTACCGTCCGGATTCAGCGGCACCCCGCCATGAAAGAGGAGATTGTTATTATAGCTGCGATACAGCGAGCCATGACTGTAGAAAAAGCGTATATGGCGCTGGAGCCGTTCACTTTCCAGAAATTCCGACTGAATCGCTGCAATGATCTGATGTTCTTCCGGCGACAGTTTATACGGATCTTTTGGATCTACTGTAGGAAAGTCTGCCGTCGTCAGCGGATATGTTTTCCCATTCAGCTCAATCTTTCCTTCCTGCCAGTTAATGGTATGGAACAGAAGGCGATCGTCCATGTTGTATTCCGGATGGCGAATAATAACCTGCCCTTCCAGTTTGCACAACATGACATTAATTGCTTTCACCATGGGATCGATGCCGTCATCTTTCGTATACGTCGCCATGGCAAACAAAGCCAGGGGACGGAGACTGATGCCATAGCCGCTTTCCAGTATTTCCAGGTTATGATACCGTACATTATTGCGCAGCGCATTAATGATGCAGGCCTCACTGCCGGCAGCAGCACCCATCCAGAGGATGTCATGATTGCCCCACTGAATATCCATAGAATGATGATGCATAAGGTAATCGACAATTTTATCCGCATGGGGACCGCGGTCATATACGTCGCCAATAATATGCAGATGATCGACGGCCAGGCGCTTAATCAGAGCGGTCAGGGCATAAATAAACTGCCGCGTACTGCCTGTCTCCAGAATCGTATCCAGTATTTTCATATGATAGACCCGACGGTTTTTATCTTCGTCAGGCTGGGCATGGAGCAGTTCGTCAATGACAAAGCGAAATACTTCCGGCATGGCCTTACGCACTTTGGAGCGCGTATATTTAGAGGACAGCAGTTTTACCAGCTGTACCAGGCGTTCCAACGTTTTCAGTGCCCATATATCGGAAATCACATGTTCCCGCTGAAGCATATCCAGCTTTTCCTTAGGATAATAAATAAGGGTCAGCAAGTCATCCCGTTCTTCTGCCGTCATAGACTGGGAAAAAATCATGTCCACCTTTTCACGAATGACGCCGGAACAATTATTCAGAATATGGTAAAATGCCTCATATTCTCCGTGGAGATCACTCATAAAATGTTCCGTCCCCTTCGGCAAATTCACAATGGCCTGTAAATTAATGATTTCTGTAATCGTCTCTGCCTGGCTTTTATAATCCTTTGAAAGCAATTCCAAATACCGCAGGTATTCTGGTGAATATTTTTTACATGAATTCATAGGTCCATAAGCCCCTTTTCTGTAGTATTAGGTTATACGTTTCAGCAACACGTATGCGCTCAGATATACTTATTGTACAC
>NZ_CATWFF010000032.1 GCF_958350005.1 uncultured Megasphaera sp.
ATTTTTTCGTATCGTATTCAAAATAGGCCTGAACGTACATATCCGTATTGTCGCCAATAATCTTGATGGAATTTTTATTAGCCCCAACGGTACCATCAGAGCCGAAGCCCCAGAATTTACAGTTTACCGTCCCCTGCGCATCGACCTGAACAGGCACATCGGGCAGAGACAGATGGGTTACATCATCAATAATCCCCAGAGTAAAATGTTTTTTCGGCTGAAGCGATTCCATATTGCGGAACACGGCATGAATGGAAGCAGGCGGCACGTCTTTAGACGACAGACCATACCGGCAGGCCATGATGGGAATATGTTTGCCCGTATGCTCAATGGCCGCACAGACATCGGTAAACAGCGGTTCCCCCAGTGCGCCCGGTTCTTTCGTACGGTCCATGACCGTAATAGCCCGGACCGTATCGGGCAGGGCCTGGACAAAATGATCCAGCGAGAACGGCCGGTACAGATGAACCTGCACATAGCCTGTCTTCCTGCCCTGGGCGTTCAGAGCATCTACTGTTTCCTGAATGGCGCCGGTAACGGAGCCCATAGCAATGATGACATGTTCTGCATCGGGCGCTCCGTAATAGTTGAACAGCTTATACGTCCGCCCTGTAAGATCGCTGATTTTATCCATATAGTCCTGCACAATGTACGGCAGCCGGTCGTACCACTGATTATTGGCTTCCCGGGACTGGAAGAACATATCCGGATTGGTAACGGTACTGCGCATGACCGGATGCTCCGGATTCAGGCCATGATGTTTAAAATCATACAGGGCGTCACGGTCGATGAGCTTGCCTAATTCCTCTTCCGGCAGCATATGGATTTTCTGAATTTCATGGGACGTGCGGAAGCCGTCAAAGAAATGCATAAACGGTACATGCCCCTTAATCGTTGACAAATGAGCGACGGCAGCCAGATCGGCACATTCCTGCACGCTGGCACTGCACAGCATGGCAAAGCCCGTATTGCGGCAGCCCATGACGTCAGAGTGATCGCCAAAAATAGACATCGTATGCGTGCCGACTGTACGGGCCGCTACATGGAGAACAACAGGCTTTAACTCGCCCGACAGGCGATGCATGACGGGAATCATGAGCATCAGGCCCTGGGAGGCCGTAAAGGTCGAACAGAGACTGCCCGTTTCGGCCGCTCCGTGTACGGCACCAATGGCTCCGGCTTCGGACTGCATTTCCACCAGTTTAACCGGCTGGCCGAACAGATTTTTCCGTCCTTTTGCCGCCCATACATCGACATGTTCTGCCATTGGCGACGATGGCGTAATGGGGTAAATCGTAGCAACTTCTGTAAAGGCATAGGCTACCTGGGCAGCTGCTTCGTTGCCGTCTAAGGTTCTCGTAATTTGTTTTACCATACTGGACACTCCTTCGTATTATGCGAACATTTCCCGTTTTCTCATTATACGTGCTTAAGTACAACGTTTAACTTTCTCTTTACTTTTAGTATACGCTCTGCAGTTATAAAAGTCAAGAATAGTATATATGCTGTTTATGCATGTAATTTCCAGTAGTATGTGATTTTATCCCTTCATTACGGTGTACTGCATATACCAAAAAGAACCAGCTGCGAACAGCCGGTTCTTTCGTAAATGGAAATGTGATGATTCTATTAGTAGATACTTCTGAAGAGTGTTTCAAACACGGCAACCGATGTTTCTCTTGGATTCTGCGGCAGGCAGCCATCGGCCATCGCGTTCACTGCCATGGTATGAACAGCAGCTTCATAGTCTTCGCGGGAAACGGGCTGTTTCAGCTCGCCTACACGGGAAGGCATGCCCATATCGGACATAAGGGCCCTCAGAACGGCACGCAGCGCAGTAATGGCGTCCTGAACAGAAGCCGAGCGAGGTGCAAAGCCAATCTGATAGGAAATTTCCGCATACTTGGCAGCTACTTCCAGATTCTGGCTATTATAGGCAATGCCGGCATTGAGGCAAAGTGCGCAGGCCAGTCCATGAGGAATATGGAACATGCCGCCCAACTGATGAGCCATGCTGTGCACCATGCCGAGGCCGCCGAGGTTAAAGGCAATGCCGGCCATATTCGATGCCGATGACATATCACTGCGGGCTTTCATATTAGCGCCGTAATGATAGCACTTGGGCAGCGACTGGAAAGACAGCTGCAGTGCTTTCACGGCAATGGCATCAGTGAAGTCTGTTGCCGATTTGGCAACAAAGGCTTCCACAGCATGAGTAATAACGTCGAATCCCGTATTGGCCGTAATGGAAGGCGGAACGGTTGCCGTCAGAGCCGGGTCCAGAATAGCTACATTGGCATACATGATGTCGTCAATGAGGGCAATTTTCTTCTGTGCTTCCGTGTCTGTTAATACGGTAAAGGCCGTCATTTCCGAGCCGGTACCGCTTGTCGTCGGAATGGCAATGAATACGGGCTTCTGTGCCAGCGCCTTTCCGTGAACGGCAAAGTATACAATGCCTTTGGCCGAATCAAGTGCCGCGCCGCCGCCAAAGCCGACCAGGACGGTCGGCTTGAATTCTACGGCAGCTCTGACGCCGGCGCCGATAATTTCCAGCGACGGGTCCGGTTTGATATCGTCATAAACAAGGACGGTATTCGCATCCTGCAAATTCCGGGTAACTAAATCAATCGTACCTGTTTCTTTCAAAAAGGTATCGCAAATAATCATTACCCGTTCATGCTGGTATTCCTGCAATGAAGACAGCGCATTTTCTCCCGAAATGACTTTCGTAAGAATTTGGCATACATCCATGACCATGTCCTCCTTGCTTAGCGAATATTAAACATGTCCTTCATGACGCATTCACGACGACGGCAGAACGATTTCGGGCTCGTAAGGCCTTCACCGGTAGGACCAGCAATGGTAAAGGTCGGATATCCCTGGCCGCCGATGCCGAGGCCGGCAAAGGACGGGCCGTTTTTAACGAAAATGGTAGTTTCCATGAGTTTGGCCATTTTGCTCAGTTTGGCAACGTTTGTGGAGTGCATCATGGCGCTGTGGCGGTTGCCGTGTTCTGCTTCATAAGCCCATTCAATAGCCTGGTCGACATTGTCGCAGCGAACAACCGGCAGAATCGGCATGAGCATTTCCGTCTGAACAAACGGATGATCTTTGTCTGTTTCCATAATGATCAGACGTTTGCTGTCATCCACTTCAATGCCGATCTGATGAAGAATGTACTGTGCCGATTTGCCTACGAAGCCAACTTTCGGGCCGTCCCCTTTTTCATTGGCAACGAGTTTCCACAGTTTTTCAATCGTTTCTTTATCTTTAATTTCGTATGCGCCTGCACCTTTCATATTGATGAGCAGGTAGTCGAAAATGGAATCAACAGCGAATACTTCTTTTTCAGCAATGCAGGGTACGTTGTTGTCGAAGGAACTGCCGGCAACGATATCTTTGGCAGCCTGTTCAATGTTCGCCGTTTCGTCAACAACAACCGGCGGGTTGCCAGGGCCTGCACCGATAGCTTTTTTACCGGAAGACAGAACTTTTTTAACGATGCCAGGGCCGCCAGTGGCAACAACCATGCGGACTTTCGGGCTGTCGATCATTTCATTCGTCGCTTCAATGGACGGTTCGCGGACCATGGTGATCATGTTCAGCGGAGCGCCTGCTTCATAGAGAGCTTTGTTCAGAAGCTGTACGAGGAATACAGACGTCTTTTTAGCACGCGGATGGGGGCTGAATACGACAGTATTGCCGCCGGAAATCATGCAGATCGAGTTGTTGATAATCGTTTCCGTCGGATTCGTCGTCGGCGTAATGGCACCGATAACGCCGAACGGGCAGTATTCGAACAGTACCAGGCCGTGTTCGCCAGTACGTGCGTCTGTAACCAGATCTTCAATGCCTGGCGTACCCTGGGCAGCAGCCGTATTCTTGATGATTTTATCTTCATACCGGCCGATTTCCGTTTCTTCTACAGCCAGGCGGGACATCATTTCCATGTTTTCTTTCTTCAGGCATGTTTGGCGAATGACATCTACCCACTGTTTCCGCTGCGTCGGATTCTGGAACAGCAGCGTATGCTGTGCTTTTGCCGAAGCATCGATAGCGTCTTTCATCGTCGAAAATACGCCATATTCATCAGGAACAGCCGGAGCGACTGCGGCACACGGTGCGGCAGCTCCCTGATTTTTCAATTGCTGTACAGCCTGTGCAACTAACTGCTGCAACACTGCCGGATCAATAGTAGTACTCATTTCATTACCTCCCAATTATTGGTTCACTGCAATGCCCAGAGGAGTTACGAACAGACAGTCATTCGGTTTCCACGTAGGAATATGCAGTATTTTTTCAAAGACATCTTCAAATTCAGTAAAGCAGCAGGCCCCGCCGACGACGTAAATATTCTGAACATCTTTTCCTGCAACAAACCGCTGTACAATAGATGCCATTTTTTCTACAACCGGTTTGACGACGGGAAAAACATCAGACTCTTTTGTCGTATCTTTTTTCAACGTTTCCGCTTCATCGAAGGATATGCCGTAGTAGCCGGCCAGGACGAGAGACATGTGCGTGCCTCCTGTCGCTTCATCGGCCGTAAAGGTGACATTTCCATCTTTCAGTATGCTGATTCCGGTCGTACCGCCGCCGACATCGACGACAGCACCGTCGGAAATATTCAAAATTGTCGAAGCTGCTGTAGGTTCATCAATAACACGGGTAACTTCCAGATCTGCGCCTTCGACGCAGTTGGCAATGCACCGGACGTTGCCTTCCAGAATTCCCGGCGGAATAGCAGTTGCCGCCTGGGTCAGCTCAACGCCCAGTTTTTCTTCCAGTGCAGCTTTCATCTGCCGTACTGCCCGGACAGCGCCGACATAATCGACGACAATGCCGTCCCGTACGACCTTGGAAGCCGTCGTCATGCCGGCAACCGGTCTGTTTTCACTGTCCGTAACAGCCAGTACGATATTGGCCGTTCCCAAATCGACGCCGACTTTCAGCGGGCCTTCAAACGGTCTGGTTTCACCGCTTGCAACCAGTGCAGCAAAGTCGGCTAATACCGTATTGTCCATCAGCATAGTAGCTCTCCCCTTATTGAACGGGACTGATCATTACGTAATCCTTATTGCTCAGTGAGCAGGCATTGGCTTCATCTACGTCTACGTGCATTTCCAACGCCGATGTATCGGATACGCGGATTACAACATCCCCCAAAACACCTCGGCGTTCGCCAAAGGTTTCTACATTGACGATCTGTCCGTCTTTTAATCCCCGTTCGGCAGCCTGCGGCGGCGTCATATGAATATGCCTCTTGGCAATAATGACGCCTCGCGGCAGTTCGACTGTTCCGCGGGGGCCGATCAGGGTAATTCCCGGCGTTCCTTCCAGGTGTCCGGACAGGGTAATCGGCGCCTTTACGCCTAATCTGCGGGCATCAGTCTTGCTGATTTCCACCTGACTTTCGGAACGGATGGGGCCCAGAATGCGAACGTTTTTGAATTCGCCTTTAGGGCCTTTAATGGTTACCGTTTCATTGGCAGCAAACTGTCCCGGCTGTCCCAAATCGCTTTTTTTCGTCAGTGCGTAATCTTTTCCATACAGTACATCCAGATCAGCACGGCTGACATGGACATGATGATTGGATACACCAATTTCTATTTTAAATTCTTCATAATACTTTACATTATCCAGTATGGTTTTCGTCAGCATACTGGCTAAATCAGCTTGACTCATAACCAGGCTCCCCCTCCTTATATATATGGCAGAAGCGGCGTTTATTCAGCCTTCGGAGCCGGTGTTTCATTCAAATGGGGAAGAATTTTTTCCACATCTGTATGAGGACGGGGAATAACGTGTACCGATACGACTTCGCCGACGATCTTCGCCGAAGCAGCACCTGCATCGACAGCTGCTTTGACAGCGCCTACATCGCCGCGTACCATAACGGTAACCAGGCCAGAACCGATTTTTTCATAGCCAATGAGCGAAACATTGGCAGCCTTTACCATGGCATCTGCCGCTTCAATGGATCCTACAAGTCCTCTGGTTTCTACCATTCCTAACGCTTCGTTTGCCATTTGCTCCTCCTTATATGCTAAAACAGCTCATTCCAACTGTTAATTTACATAGTCAATAATACCAACAATAGCCAAATCGACAGGCTTGCCGTGATTGGCTTCCCGTGTACGGACAGCGGAACCGCTGGCTACCAGCACCAGTTCCCCAATGCCGGCGCCAACATAATCGACAGCTACTTCTTCACGTCCATACGATTCACCTGTACTGGATTCAAATTGGACTATCATCAGTTTAGAACCAACTAAGCCTTCTTCTTTTTTAGTCGATACGACAGAGCCTGTCACTTTTGCTATTTTCATGATATCTTCCTTCTATTTTAAACTCATGGGTTTGGCGTATCTTCCGTCATTGGCGATACGTCCTGCTTTGCCTTTGGGCTTCCTTTTGCACGCCCTGTACGCCTTACGGTCCGGCGCCGCGGCTTCTTTTTTTCTGCAATCGGTGCCGGTTCTGCAGCTCCAGCTGCAGGCGGTGTTTCTGGTTCAGCCGCTTTTTTTTCCTGCAACACAGGTTCTTCAGCAACTGGTGTTTCCGGTACTGCCGGTTCAGCTGCCGCTTCGTTCTGGGCAGATGCAGTATTCCCTGGTATTGGTTCAGACACTTCTGCAGCGTTTACAGGGTGTTGCGTGTCTTCTTCCTGTAAGGATTCTGACGGCAACACTTCCTGTTCAGAAAGAATCGTGCCTTTTTCCGGCTCGCTGCCGTAAAAGTTCGGCCGTTCCTTTTTTCCCGGATACCGGACAAATACCCGTCCTGTGTCTTCATTAGGCCGGGCAATAATATCTACCGACACGAGCGCACCAAAAGACATGGCAGCCGCTTTTCCAGCTTCTACCGCTGCCCGGACAGCACCGACATCGCCATTGACTTTAATCGTCATCATACCGCTGCCGCGGGCCGCTTCCAGTTCCACTAACTCGACGTTTGCAGCTTTCGCCATCACATCGGCCGTTTCAATGGCAGAACTCAGCCCGGCAACTTCTACAAGTCCTAATGCTTTTTCCATGTACGTTCTCCTGTCTCTGGTCTTCCCTTACGATTCGATAAATCGAATCTGTTTCTGCCTGGCCCCTTCTCTGGCACAGGATGTAATAATAGTGCCCGGACAAAGGGAAATCACTGTTCCCGGACCATAGGGATAAATATCAGCTGTCGTAATGACGCGGCTGTTGATCCGAACGGTCTTACTTGCTGGTACAGGAGCGGCCGGCGTTTCTGCACATGCTGCTGCCGGACCCATCGTCTCTTCCGGAAAGGCACCGATAGAAATACCATACTGCAGCAGCGTGCTGTAGTAGGACAGCACCTTCTGTACGTATGCCTGCGGCTCCCGGCCGGAAAACTTCTGTAATCCTGACAACATAAAATGCACTGCCGCGCCTTCGGACAGGCACCGTTCCAGCCACAGCGTCTCAAAGGTATCGCTGATGCAAAGTGCCGCTTTGGCCGCAAAGGAACGGGAAACAACGGGATAGACAGTCAGCGAATCCTGTAAGGGAAGATTCACCGACTTCGTCCGGTTTATAATCTGGCAGCACGGACAAAGACCGGTAATCTTTGTCCGTGTGCCCTGTGTCCATTCATCGGGGACGACAACGTATACATCATCCTTGCCAGACAGGCTGTGCAAAAAGGATTCGCATGGATCTTGAAAGGAATCGGAAAGGATGACATATACACGGCGTTTGGCCTGTGTCTTTGCCTGCTTTTCCTCTTCCAGAACCTTACGGATAGCCCGCAGTACCAGTTCTTTAAATTCGTCTCCATGGATATCCACGCTATCACCTCGTCAGCTGATTAGTCCAGATGAGGGAGAATCTTTTCAACATCCGTATGAGGACGGGGAATAACGTGTACCGATACGACTTCGCCAACGATTTTAGCCGATGCAGCACCTGCGTCAACAGCTGCTTTGACAGCGCCTACGTCGCCGCGAACCATAACCGTTACCAGGCCGGAACCGATTTTTTCATAGCCAATAAGCGTTACGTTAGCTGCTTTTACCATTGCGTCGGCAGCTTCGATGGAACCAACCAAACCTTTCGTTTCTACCATGCCTAATGCTTCGTTTGTCATGAGAATTTCCTCCATTTACTGCGGCCATACCATGTACGCTGTATAGCCGGCTACGTTTTATTTAAGTATTGAAATAATATGCTGTACAAAACCGTCAGACTTAGATGTACGGCGTCGTCGTCGATTTCGGTTCGTCGCCGAGAGCACCTAACAGTTTCTTGCCTACAGCAATAGCTGCTTTTACGGCCTGACGAACAGCACCGGAGTCGCCGCTGAAGCAGAGAATAACTTCGTTGGAGAAGCTTGTGCCGTTTTTCGGCGAAGAGTACGCAACGACTTCAACATTAGCCGCTTTTACAGCCGTATCAGCCAGAACGACGCCGATGGCAGCCGGGCCGGCACAGGTCATGCCGAAGGCTTTGCCGAATTTGGCACCCAGTGCTTTTTCCAGGCAGTAGCTGGCACGGGCAGAGTACTGGAATTCGATATGGCCTGCATCATTTCCATAAACATCGCCAAAGTATTTCGGCAGTACCTGCAGTGCAATTTCTACAGCCCGGCGAGCATCGGATACATCTTCAGCACCGATGAGGATTAACGAACCGTGGCCAGCGCCGCCTTTCGTATCGCGAGGCAGTTCAACGGAAATGATTTCCGTATTCGTAGCTTTAACGGCGTCGTCAACAGCCATGATCTGCGGGCCTGCACCAATACGGCCGCCAATAATGCCGATGGAGCGGAACTTGCCCAGATTCATGGATTCTTTCAGCATCGGATCGACGCTGGCAATAACCAGACCAATCGTATCGCCCAGGGACGTGCCGACAAATTCCGTTCTGCCGACGGAATGATTGATGCCGGAAGCATCGCCTTTCGTCACCGGTTCAGCAGCAGGAGCTGCGGGAGCTGCAGCAGTTGCACCCAGTTCTGCCTTTACCTGGTTCATAACCTTTTCTAATAATTCCTGATCCATAATGACCCTCCTTAAGGATGATTACATGTCTTCATCGCCTATGCGGCAGCGCACGCCGGCCTGTTCCACAATAGGACGAAATTTTTCCAAGTCGTCATTGCCCAGAGACTGGACGCTCAGACGATTCATCTTATATTCACAGCCCATCATCTTGTACTTGTTTTCGCCAAGATTATGATATGGCAGCAGATGAACGCACTTAACATTTCCCAGTGATGCCGCAAACCGGGCAATATCACCGATTTCCTGTTCGGAATAGTTAAATTTGGGAATGACAGGAACGCGAATGGTCAGCGGTGAAAATGCCGCAATCTGTTTCGCGTTATTCAAAATTAATTCATTGGACACACCTGTAAACAGGCGATGTTTTTCCGCATCCATGTGTTTAATATCCATGAGGATATGATCCACAAAGGGAATAACATCCCGTACATCACAGGGTTCTGCACAACCTTCCGTTTCAATAGCCGTATTCCACCCCTGTGCCTTGCAGGCTTTCAGCAGCTCTCTGGAAAAATCAGACTGCATCAGCGGATCGCCGCCGGACAGTGTAACGCCGCCGCCGGAATGACGAAATGTGGAGCGATCCTTTTTCAGCACGTCAATCAGAGCACGGACGGTAATATGCTGTCCCTTCATAATCAGTGCCCCTGTGGGACACGCAGTGGCACAGTCGCCGTTGCCGGTACACCGGTCATAGGCAAAGTGCCGGACGCCATCTTCTGTAAATGTAACAGCATGCTGCCTGCAGACGCTTTCACAGCGTCTGCAATGCACACATGCAGCCTGATTATACAAAACTACAGGTCGGCGGCGCTGCGATTCAGGATTGCTGCACCACCAGCAGGACAGGGGGCATCCTTTCAGGAAGACGATGGTTCTGATTCCAGGCCCGTCATTAAGCGAAAAGCGCTGAATATCAAAGATCTGGCCTTCCTGTTCATAATTTACAGTTACAACACTCACGGTGATTCCCCTCCTGGATACTCTCTTCTGCAGATGAATTAGAAATTGTGTTCCGTTCTGCCGATAATATCATCCTGTACTTCTTTGGCCAGGGAAATAAACTGAGCACTGTAGCCGGCTACGCGGACAACCAGGTCTTTATGCTGTTCCGGATGAGCCTGGGCATCGCGAAGGGTTGCCTTGTCGATAACGTTGAACTGTACGTGCATGCCTTTGTTTTCGAAGTATGCGCGGCACAGTGCAGCAAAGCGTTTGAGGCCTTCGTCACCAGCCAATGCAGACGGGCTGAATTTCTGGTTGTACAGCGTGCCGTTGGAGAACGTTTCATGTTCCAGTTTGGCAACGGACATAGCAGCTGCTGTCGGGCCATTGGTATCACAACCTGCACGGGGCGATACGCCGTCGGCAAGCGGTGTCCATGCAAGACGGCCGTCCGGAAGAGGAGCAACGTCTTTACCAAAGAGTACGTTTGCCGATACAGGGTAGCAGCCTGCCTGGAACTGACCGCCGCGGGGATTCTTGTATTTCTGTACTTCGCGGGCATAAATCTGGCCGGCTTCACGGGTAATCTGGTCAACGAAGTCATCGTCGTTGCCGAACCAGGTCGTGTTTTCCATAATCCGTTTGATATTCTGATACTGTGCAGCATCAGCGCTGTTAGCCGGAGCTGCAGCCGTCGTCGTTACGCCAGCCTGCAGATCTTTCTGGAGCTGATTGATATCAATGCTGCCATTAGCAGAGAGAATCTTCTTGACAGCTTCGTAAATCTGGCGTTCATCCATGCCGGAAACAGGAGTGGAAGCAGCTGCGCAGCCTGTGCCGAACCATTCGTCGATCTTACCCGTCGGATCAGCATAGCCAAAGTTGTGATTCATAGCTTCATAGAGCTGTTCCATCGTAACTTCGCCTTTTTCGAAGACGTGTTTCTGAATAGCTGCGAAGGAGTCGCCATTATCAGCAACACCGAAAGCCTGCGGGCCTGTGAAGTTGTAAATAGCGCCGCCTTCCTGAACGGATTTGCCGCGGCCGATGCAGTCGTCAACGAGGGCGGACAGGTACGGCAGGGGAGCCCGTTCCATATGTGCGTAGTCAACGCAGTTATCAGCTTCTGCCAGAAGTTTGACGAAGTATTCCATCTGTTTTTTATAAGCCAGCATCAGTTCGCCAAGGTTCTTGAAGTCTTTCATTTCGCCGGTCTTGGGCCCTAACTGTACTTTGCCGTTGCGGCCATTGTGAAGGGTAATATCCAGGACTTTGGCAATATTGAAGAATGCAGCGTCATGCCAGCCTTCGGTTTTGTGCGGAACCTGCGGTTCTACGCAGCCGATGATGCAGTACTGACGGGCATCTTTCAAAGGAATGCCGCGGTTCATCATAGCCGGAATAATGACTTCGTCATTGTACATTGCCGGGTAGCCATAGCCGAGGCGGACGAGTTCGCACGCACGATAGAGGAATTCATCAGGAGTCTTGTTCCAGTACCGGATGGAGAAGGACGGAGCAGCCATGGCAACGTGAGCAGCTGCATCGATCATCATGTACGACAGCGGGTTCGTAGCGTCTACGCCGTCTTCGTTCTGGCCGCCGCACTGAATGTTCTGGAAAATAGCATAGCCGGCAAAAGCCTGGTCAGAAACAGCATCACGGGTTTTGTTCAGATCGTTGAATTTAATCCAGATGTTGTCGAGCAGTTCCTGTGCAAATTCCTGGCTAATCGATTTATCTGCTTCCAGGTACGGATACATATACTGGTCAAAACGTCCCGGAGAAATGGAGTGACCGCTCGATTCAATCTGAAGAATGAGCTGTACAAACCAGAATGCCTGCAGAGCTTCCCACCAGTTCGTTGCCGGGAATTCCGGAACGCGGCGGCAGTTGGCAGCCATCTGAATCAGTTCCTGTTTGCGGCCCGGATTCGTTTCGGAAGCAGCCAGTTTGTCGCACAGGTCCGCATAGCGGTGTGCATACGTAATCGCCGCTTTATAGGTAATGACGATAGCGTCATAGAAATGGCATTTTTTAATGTCGTCCGGAGACGTGCCGTCTAATTTTGCTTTGGCTGCTTCGGCTTCTTCAATAATGCCTTTGTAGCCTTTGGCCAGTACTTTGCCGTAGTCAACGCAGACGTGGCCAACACCGTTGAAGTAGTAGTTGCCGACAGTGAACACGCCGTTAGCCTGTGCATCGAGGCAGGGCTGAGACATGTACGACGTAGCCAGATCGCTCGTCGTTTTGCCCGGCCAGTACAGGAACGCGTCATGAAGACGTTTGGCCGTATCTTTCGGAATATCAAAGGGGTCAGCCATACGGGTAGCCATGGTGTCAAATTCTTTTTCTACCCAGTCAAAGGAAAATTCCGGATAAATCTGGCAGCCATGTACGCTTACCGTCAGGGAGCCTGCAATCAGTTCATTATCACGAATAGCAATCGGGGTTTCCGTCAGGATCTTTTCTACTGCTTTGGCACGGCGAAGAATAATGGGCAGTCCTTCCGTTTCCTTATACGAAGCCGTAATCAGTTCTGCACGATCTGCTTCGACCGTCGGCGTAGCGTCATAAATTGCATTTTTTAACGCCTTAATTCGATCTGTAGGCTGAGTAAATCCTTTTGCTAATACATCCATACGTAAAGCCTCCTTATATCAGTTCACAAACGTAGTCATCAAATTGCTTCCAGTTTGACAGTTTGCACGATTTGCAATTCGATGTTTCGAGATGATTATATCATCAAACAATGCAACTTAATTATTCCCCCAAATAATAAATGCGATTATTTTGATATATCTATAGCATTTTTTTGAAACTGTCACTTTTTTGAAACAAAAAAAGCTGCCAGTTGTGAAAAAAGATACGTTCTTTCACAACTGGCAGCAATAAACCGCCATACTGCAGGGGCTGCGTACTATATCAATCCGACGAACCGGCGAAGTGTTTCCGTTTTATCCAGCCGTTCCCAGGCAAACCCTTCTGCCTCCCGGCCAAAATGCCCATATACGGCAGTCTTGCGGAACTGAGGACGCCGCAGGTCCAGGGCATCAATAAAACTGGTAACAGCGAAGGAAAAGGCCCGGTTTACGGCATCTTCCAGGCGTTCCACAGGCACGTGCTCCGTGCCAAAGGTCTGTATCTGCACGGCTTCCGGATACATGCCGCTGATGGCATAGGCCAGCGATACTTCACAACGGTCGCACAGTCCGGCAGCAACGATGTTTTTCGCCGCATACCGGGCCATATAGGCTGCACTGCGGTCCACTTTCGTCGCATCTTTGCCGGAAAAGGCACCGCCGCCATGACGGCCCACGGTACCATAGGTGTCTACCATCAGTTTCCGTCCCGTCAGCCCCGTATCGCCTACGGGACCGCCAATGACAAAGCGGCCGGTCTGATTGATGCGCAGCGCCGTCTGGGGACGAAGCCACGGGCCGCACACCGGTTCAATAATGAGACTGCCAATAATCTGCCGCAGTTCATCCTGCCCAATTTCCTCGCAATGCTGGGCCGAAACGATGACACTGCGCAGTCCCGTCGGTTTTCCTTGTGAATCAAAGCACATAGTTACCTGAGACTTACCGTCAGGACGGAAGATTTTTCCCAGCTCCGTTTCATGCCGTACCTGATCGAGCCGGCGTACCAGACCCTGAGCCAGATTTACCGTAATAGGCATGTAATTGGACGTTTCATTGGTTGCATAGCCGTACATGATTCCCTGATCACCGCTGCCGACAGAGGCATCACCGGCTTCTTTCGTAACGCCCTGATGAATATCGGCAGACTGCTGATGAATATTGGTAAAAATCAGGCAATCATGAGCTGTAAAGCCCAGCGCCGGGTCGGTATAGCCAATATCTGCAATGACCTGTCTGGCTACAGCAGGAATATCCACCGTTCCCGATGACGTCACTTCCCCGGCAATGGTCAGTACATTGCCTGATACAAAAGATTCTACCGCTACATGAGCCGTCGGATCCTGAACGAGATAGGCATCCAGAACGGCGTCAGAAATCTGGTCGCAGATTTTATCGGGATGCCCTTCTGTTACGGCTTCCGAAGTCACATAGGTCTGCTGAAACTGATTCACTCTATCCTCTCCTTCGAGAGAGGCCTTTACCGAATATCAAATTTCTTACGGTATGCGTGAGGCGTCTCTCCTGTAAACTGTTTGAAAATCTTGCAAAAATAGCTGGTCCGATGATAACCGAACTGTCTGCCAATGGCATCTACAGAAGATTTGGAGGACCGCAATACCTTTTCTGCTTCCTGTACACGGCACTGATTGATGTACTGCATGAGATTCATATTCATTTCCTGTTTAAACAGTTTGGATAAATAGGACTCACTCAGGAACACTTCCTCAGCAATGATCCGCAGCGACAGGTTGCAGTTCAAATGCCCTTTGATATATTCAACGGTCTTGCGAATTTCCGGCCGGCGGATACGGGCCAGTTCCGGATGTTTATCCTCACCAATTGGCGCGGCTTCATGGGCCATATTCAGCATACGATCACTAAAGGGAAAATAGCAGGTTGTCAGCGTATTCAGTACGCGGGACGCACTCATGATTTCCTCGTACCGATACTGCGGCACGCCCTTGAAATACTGAAGGGCATAGCTGTCTTCTTCCCACGGCGTAGGGTCCTGGATATACAAAAACCGCATATCTGAAGAAGACATCTGGCCTGATACGATAAAGCCATGAAGCTGATTTTCGTGCACAATGGGGACGGCAAAATCCACCAGTCCCGCATGGCAGCGATAGGGGCAGCAGCCCTGCTTCTTAATCGTTTCCAGTCCGCCGACGAGATCGCACTGACTGCACTTGGAGCGAAAAGCCGGTATACTCCGCATAACCTGACAAAATTTTGTAAAATTATACTTCTGGGACCGTTCTTTCCCCTTAATATCTACATAAATGCAGGCAATCCCTGTAGCGTTGGTGTAATCATTCATAATACTGCCGACAACTTTTTTGATGCGATCTTCTTTCATCAATGTAATAGCCATACTGCATATTCCTTTCTGCAAATGACATGTTCCGTCCTGTCCAAAAACGACAGCCTTTCATTTACCTTATTAGTATATCATGGCCCTTATTCATCAACAATCTAACTGCTTATGCCATATTGGCATGCATTTTGCAGTACTGTTGACTAAAACTTCTTGACCATACTGTCCAGGCTCTGCCTTTCCAGACCTTGTCGGTATGAAACAGCGTCGCTTTGAATGGCTGGAACCCTACAATCGCAGTTTGTCAGCTGCTGCGTCGTCAAAAAGAACCATAACTGCTCTGCATTGACGACAATGCGTTCTACTGGAATCAAACGCTTTCTTCAGGAACACTGCTGTCCCTGCGTTCCTATACTGCACCGGCTCATTGCCGAGAACACAGGAATGCCGAATCGCATCTATCATGTCCGTTCTATTCTCTTCTGGTTATCATATGCTGTTTCCCGAATTGTCATGCCACTGTCAAACTGTACTGTCTGTATTATACCATTAACAGATTTTAAAAATTATAT
>NZ_CATWFF010000033.1 GCF_958350005.1 uncultured Megasphaera sp.
GACAGGGCGTAATTCCACAGGGGGATGAAGTATAAATACCAGGCCGTCAGGATCGATGATATGGGCCCGTCTATGACGGACAGCGTAACCGAGCAGGCAATGGCCCAGGGAACGAGAGGCGTGACGACGACAGCTGTGTTTTCCAGCGCCAGGGCCATGCGCCGCCTGTCTGGCTCGACGGTGCGGCACAGCTGATGGGTCAGCATGATGGCCAGGGTCTGGTTGCAGGAAATCATGGCCGCTGCCACCGACGTGACCAGGATGGCGCCGAACGGAGATATTCTGCGGCTCAGCCGGGTCATGCCAGCCTGTATGGTATGCAGAAATCCTGTGCCGGCGAACATGCCGGCATAGCTGGCTGAAACGCAGATAATGGCCAGCACGTTGGCCATGGACAGGAGGCCGCCGCCGTGGAGCAGCTGCCACAAAGCCGGATCTTCCGGCTGAAATCCCAGCACATATGTCGACAGCAGCGTCGCTGCCGGCGTTTGCTGGATATATACGGCGACAGCCGTAGCAGTGGCAATACTGCAGAGCATAATGTATTTGACCTTGACCCGGAATGCAGACAGGATAACGACGGCCAGAGCCGGGACGAGAGTTTCCCAGGACAGGTAAAAGAACTGCGCAAATATGGTGACCGTACGGTCTCCGCCCGATGAGGAAGGAAAGAAAAAGCCTGCTGCCCCGTAGAGGATGCAGGATACCAGCAGGGGAAACGCGGCGGTCTTGACCATGAGGCGGCAGTTCGTAAAAATATCGGTTTTCGTAATAGCCGCAACCAGGAGGGCACTTGTCGACATGGGGGAGCAGCGATCGCCGAAGTAGGAACCGGCCAGAATGGCGCCGCCGGAATAGATGGGCGGCACGTTCATGCTGTTGGCAATGGTCATGCAGATGACGCCCATCGTAGCCGCTGTGCCGAAGGCCGTTCCTGTGAGGACGGAAATGAGGCTGCACAGCAGAAAGGAAGCCACGACAATATCGTCAGGATGACACCACTGGGCTGCGTGATATACGATATACGGAATAGTGCCGCTGGCCCGCCATGAGGCGGTCAGGATGCCTACGAGGGCCAGGGTGATGAGGACGTTCTGGGTCGTCCGGATTCCTGACAGGGCCAGAGCCGTCATGTCTTGCCACGATTTTCCCTGTTTCAGGCCATAGAGAAAAAATAAGATAAATCCGCCGATTAAGGCCAGTACCAGGGGCTGTCCCATGAGAAGACAGAGGATGAGAAAGGCTGAAAAAATAAGTAAAATAAACAGTTCCATGGTATGCTCTCCCGTTGACATACATCTGTACTGTCGTGTACAATTTGCATAACAGTACGTCTGAAAAATCGTACTTATCGTAACAAACAGAACTGCCAGGCGTCAAGAGACGGCTGGTACGGAAGGAGGGAGACTATGATTCGCAGTATCCTGTCCGTGGCTGTCATGGCCTGGCGTTATCGAAACGGGCTGGAACGGCTGTTTATCTGGATTGCCCGTTTTGGCTATCTTTGTTATCTTCTGTATGGAGCTATAGAATGGTTTCGGCCAGGAGCGCTGGAAGAGCGCCTGCGCCGCCGGAGAACGCTCCTCTATTGCCTCTTTGCCGTGAGCCTGGGCTCGGCCGTATCCTGGTGCATCGGTCATGTATGGCATCGGCCTCGGCCCTTTGCTGCCAGAAAGGAAATCGTTCCCGCCATTCCTCACGAGGAAAACGCGTCCTTTCCCAGCAATCATGCCATGAATTCCCTGGCCATTGCGGCCGTCATGTGCTGGCGCCGTGGCTGGCAGGGATTGCCCTTTCTTGCCGGTACGGTCCTGCTCAGCGCATCCCGTCTGGTCTGCCGCCTCCATTACAGGTCGGATATTCTGGGTGGATGGATTCTCGGCCTCATCAGCGCCGCTGCCGTCGTACGTTCGCAGGCAGCTGCCCGCACGGCAACGCAGATCCTGCGCATCTATGATATTACAGCCTATGCCTTCCGGCAGTGGCGGCGATTCTGGTAACCTGGTCATTCATCGTTCTGCAGGTATTATACATAAAGAAAAACAGGAGCAGCCGCGTCATGCAGCTGCTCCTGTTTATTGTCTGGATAAAGTAATATATACTGCTTACTTATCACGATGATAGAACTTGGGATTGCTGAAATATTCTTTTGTTTTCTGCCGTACCTGGGGGAACAGGACGAGGAGGGCAATCATGTTGGGGATGACGACCAGGCCCATGGCCAGGTCCTGAATACTCCAGACGACATTGATCTTCGTAATGGCGCCGATAATGCACAGGCAGGGGAAGATGTAGCGAATGCGGTTGGTTACTTTTTCACCAAAAGCATAGGTGAAGCTCTTCGACGCGTTCCACCACTGGCCCATGAGGGTTGTAAAGCAGAAGATGAGCAGGGCAAACGTGCCGGCGTGTTTTAACGGCGTCCAGACGGTGCCGAACGATTCCAGGGCCAGGACCGTTGCCGATTTGCCGGACGTGTACATGCCGGTTACGCCGACGACCAGGGCCGTAATGGTGCAGATGACGATAGTATCGACGAAGACTTCTGTAACGCCTGTAATCCCTTCATCGACAGGATGGGGAACGATGGAACAGCCGTGAGCAAAAGGCGCCGTGCCTTCGCCGGCTTCGTTGGAGTACATGCCGCGGGAAATGCCGTACTGCATGGCCTGAGCGATGACATAGCCGCCAGTGCCGCCGGCTACGGAATCAAAAGACCAGGCCTGCGTGAAGATTTCGGCAATAACGGCAGGAACCTGCTGGATGTTGAGGAGAATGACCAACAGGCCGATGATGATGTAGAAAATGGACATAGTCGGCACCAGGTTCATGGCCAGATTGGCCAGCCGCTTCAGGCCGCCCAGGGTAATGCACATGAGCAGAATGATGAGGACAACACCAGTTGCATACGTTGGTACGCCGTAGTTGGAATTGAGGATGCCGGAAATCGTGTTGGACTGTACCAGGTTGGCACCCATCATCTTCGTGCACATGAGAATGGCAATGACGACGCCGAGCCAGGGCATTTTCAGGCCGTCGCGGATGTAGTACATGGGGCCGCTCAGGAGGTTGCCTTCTTTATCCTTGCCGCGGTACATCTGAGACAGGACGATTTCGCCGTATTTCAGGGCCATGCCGAAGAAGGCTGCTACCCACATCCAGAATACGGCGCCCATGCCGCCGGAAACGATAGCTGTTGCTACACCGACGACGTTGCCGCCGCCGACATTGCCGGCCAGGGTGACCATCATGGCCTTGAAGGTGGAAATAGAGCCGTTGCCCCGGTCTTCGTGGCGGTTTTTAAAAGCATCAAACAAGGTCTTGCGCATAATAAATGAAAAATGACGGACCTGGATAAAGCCGTTAGCTACAGTGTACAAAATGCCCAGTCCCAGGAGGACGAAGACGAGCCAGCGGCCCCACAGCCAGGAGTTGATGAGTGTAAGAAGTTGTTCCAGTGAATCCATGTACTTATTCTCCTTTCAAAATACGCCGCACCATGTCGGGGTAGTTGCCAATCACGCAGTCTACGCCTTTTCTGAGCAGATCCTGCACATCCGCTTCCGTGTTGACCGTAAAGGTATTGATAATAATGCCATGAGACTTGATTTCGTCAACTGTTTCCTGGGTCAGACTGCCGTAATAGGGATGATAGCAGGCGACTCCCAGGTTTTTCGTGTACTGACCGGGATGGACCAGCCACGTTTCCGTCAGCAGGCCGTATGTCAGAGACGGAGCCAGTTCCTTCATGCGCAGGACGCTGAAATGATTGAAGCTGGAAATG
Source organism: uncultured Megasphaera sp. (assembly GCF_958350005.1). Lineage (GTDB taxonomy): Bacteria > Bacillota > Negativicutes > Veillonellales > Megasphaeraceae > Megasphaera. The sequence goes on from NZ_CATWFF010000033.1 coordinate 3,785, forward strand.
ATGACCCGGTCTTCCAGATGATACGCTTTCAGCGTATTCCAGACCTTTTCTTCAATGCCCGGATAGGGATAGACGCCGGTTTTCAGTTCAATATTCGTCACGATGGACTGATCTTTGGCCCACCGGCAGTATTCGTCAAAGGTCGGGATCGTTACAGCATCGATCTGGCCGCGGTACCGGTAAGAGGCGTCCAGCTTTTTCAGCTCGTCCAGCGTGTAGTCCCGCACCAGACCTTTGCCGTCTGTCGTGCGGTCCACCTGTTCATCATGAATGACGACAAGCTGGCCGTCTTTCGTGAGCTGTACGTCCATTTCAATGCCGTCTGCTCCGGCTTCGACTGCTTTCTGGAAAGCCAGCATGGTGTTTTCCGGATACATGCCACTAAAACCACGATGTGCAAAATTTTTCATTTTTTATTCCTCCTAAGTGTTCGTTACGCATACTTTTTGGATACACAGCAGTTTTTATGGCTTCTCATATCCATGAGTAAGTGTAGAGAAGCTATGTAAGAATTACATTGCTCCTGTGTAAATATTGCGTAAACATTTCGTATTCCACACTATAGTATACCAGCATGTTTTCTTTTAGGGTATACGAAAAAAATAAAATTTTTATGCAGAACAGCCCTTTTTCTGCTCATGAAAGAAACAGAAAAAGGGCTGTTTTTTAATGTAATTCTAATGAAGTTTTAATGTGTTTTTAATTTATTTTTTCGGCGAAAAAGGCGTCGAGAAAATATGGCGGACAAAGAGGAAAATAACGCCGATAAAGCAGAGAATACCCAGAATGTCGGCTGTTCCCTTGAAATCTTTGCCGACCAGGGCCAGCGGATTTTCGCTGCCGCCAGATGTGACGGATACGACGATGAGCAGGGCAATGATGACGCCCATAAGGCTTTCACCGACGATCAGGCCGGAAGCAAACAGGACGCCGCGGTGATTGCACGCTTCCACGTCGGCTTCTTCCTGGCCGGGGCTGCGCTGTTCTGCTCTGGCTCTCAGATAGCGGTGAACGAAGTATCCCATGACCGAGCCAATGACCAGGGGAATTTCCAGCGTCGGCGGCAGGTAAATGCCCATGCCGACAGCCAACGGGGGCAGTGCCAGGGCTTTCGTGTTTTTGGTCAGCAAATAGTCGACGATGATGGCGACGATGCCGACGCCAATGCCGAGGAGAATGAAGTTCCAGTCCAGGCTGGCACTGAAGATCCCCTGGGCGATTGTTGTCATGAGTGTTGCCTGCGGCGCAGACAGGGCCTGAGACGGGTCCATGCCAGCCCGGGGCAGGGCGCCGGTAAATCCATAGGCCTGATAGAGGAGATTGAGAACCGGCGCAATAGCCAGGGCGCCGATGAGAGAGCCCAAGATGAGGGCGACCTGCTGTTTCCACGGCGTAGCCCCTACGATATACCCGGTCTTCAGATCCTGCAGGTTGTCGTTGGAAATAGCGGCAATGCTGACAATGACGCTGGTAATGAAGATAGCCAGAGCCGTAGCGAATTTATCGCCGCCAGGCACGCTGAATACGCCAAAGGCGGAGCTGATGGCCAGGACGACCAGGGACGAAACAATAATCCCCAGAATGCCAATGCCGGAAATGGGGCTTGCCGATGTGCCGATAAGGCCGGCCATGTATCCGCAGGCAGCGGCGACGAAAAAGCCCATGAGCACGGCGACGAGAATGCCGACGATAATGTACGTCAGCGATACGGTCAAAGGCAGGCCGGCGGCGCTGACGAAGGAGTAGAACGTAATAAACAGGCCGATCAGGATTGCCAGGAATACGAGACCTACTGATTTGGGCGACATATCGATGTCCGTATGATGGAGAGCCTTCTTTTCTTCCGTATCATTGGCACGGATGGCCTGCAGGGACATTTTGATGCCGTCAATGACCGGCTTGGCCAGGCGAATCAGCGTCCATACAGCAGCAATGCCGATGCAGCCGGCGCCGATGAAACGGACTTTCTGCGCCCAGATAGCGCTGGCAAAGGCGGCGGCACTTTGTCCTTCTGCCGGCGTCAGGATGCTCGTCAAATAGGGGACGAAAACGACCCAGGCCAGCAGGGTGCCGACGAGGATGGCAATGCCGCTGGTAATGCCGATGAGATACCCCGCCCCGAGGAGGGCTGTAGAAAAGCCCAGAGGCAGCTGTGTCGTCGCAGTCCGTCCCAGGGTGATCCAGTAACTGAATTCAGACGACAACAGGTGGAATCCATTGGCGCAGAGACTGATGAGGCCGGCAACAGCCGTGCCGCCGACAATATCCTTCATGCCTGTTTCCTTTTTGGCCGATTCGTCGTGAGCTGCGTCGGCTTTGCGGATGTCGCTGCCGACCTTCAGGATTTCTGCAGCAGCCCGGCCTTCCGGATAGGGCAGGTCACTGGTGACGACCATGGCCCGGCGCAGGGGAATCGTAAACAAGACGCCCAGAGAGCCGCCGCAGCCGCAGAGCAGCAAGGTCTGCCAGAACGGGAATCCCTGCCAGTATCCGAGCATGAGGAGACCAGGCAGGATAAAGATAATAGCAGACAGCGTGCCGGCAGCCGAAGCCTGGGTCTGGACCATGTTGTTTTCCAGAATATTGGAATCCTTGAACATGCGCAGAATGGCCATGGAAATGACTGCTGCCGGAATGGACGACGAGAACGTCAGGCCTACTTTCAGGCCCAAATAGACGTTGGACGCCGTGAAGATGACCGTAATCAGTGCGCCCAGTATCATGCCGCGGATGGTTAATTCCGGCAGATTAGGGTAGGTCACGGCCGAATTCGGTTGAGAATTCATGGTAAAACCTCCTTTGTAGTAAAATTTCATATGTATCATGACAAATACTCACTTATAGTATACCTTATTTTCTTCATTTCGTCATATAGGCATAGTTGAATGTCCTGTTTGTCAATAACAGAATAAATACTCTGCTTTTAGGTGTAATCATACGAACAGTGCATAGTAATGAATAGGATAAGTGGCGCTGCCTGTGGTATAATACAAGACGAAACGAAACATAGTTTTTTTATGTAAGGAGGAATATATCATGAAAAATGATGCCGCTATTATTGATGGCGTACTGCAGGAATTTGCCGGTCTGGCCAAACATCCCCGTCCGTCACATCATGAAAAAGCAGTCAGTGACTATATTGTCAGCCGTCTCCGTCAGTTAGGGGTGACGCAGATTGTGCAGGACGAAGTATACAATATTATTGCCGATGTGCCGGCTTCTGCCGGCTGCGAAACGTGGCCGAAAGTCATGCTCCAGGGCCATATGGACATGGTCTGCGTTGCCAAGCCTGGCGTAGCCTATGATCCCCTGACCAGTGAAATAAAGCTCGTCCGGGAAGGAAACATTCTTCGCGCTGACGGCACCAGTCTGGGCGCAGACGACGGCGTTGCCGTTGCCATGGCCCTGTACCTGATTCAGCAGAAAGACGTAATCCACGGCCCGCTGCGCCTCCTGTTCACTGTCGACGAAGAAACAGGCATGACCGGCGCTACCCATTTGGACCCTAAATACGTGCAGGATGTGAAGTATGTCATTAACTGCGATTCCGAATCCATTGATGTCCTCTGCGTCGGCTCAGCCGGCAGCGTACACACTCATTTCTACCGGCCTCTGTCCTGGCAGCAGCCGCAGGGCGATACAGCCGTGGAAATCAGGGCCCACGATTTTGTCGGCGGCCACTCCGGTGAAACCATCAATGCCGGCAAGAGCAATGCCATTAAGGCTCTGGCTCAGGTACTGCGCCGCCTGTCTGACGCCGGTATTTCCTATTCCCTGGCCCATATAGACGGCGGCGTCGCTGCCAATGCCATTCCTTCGGCAGCTTCGGCAGTCCTCGTACTGCAGGACGGCGATGTACCGGCCGTTCAGGCTGTGCTGGAAAAGGCACACCACGAACTGACTGCTGTATACGGCGAAGTGGAAAAGACGGCGAAGTTCGAATGCCGTACGACAGCTATGCCGGCTAAAGTCTTTTCGGCAGACGATACGAAATCGCTGGTTCAGCTCCTGCTCCTGCTGCACTGCGGCGTCTTTGCCATGAATCAGACCCTGCCGAAACTGCCGGACCTGTCAGCCAATATCGGCACGATCCGGACAGAAGACGATCAGGTCGTAGTCCAGTACTTCCCCCGTTCTTCGTCAGATGCCCGCCTGCGGGAATTGATGCTGGCCCTGCCGGTCTATGCCGAAGTGACAGGCTGCACGATCCAGATCGCATCGCCTGAACCGGCATGGACGGAAAATCCGCACAGCCGCCTGGTTCCGCTCTTTGCCGATGCCTATGCCGAAGAAGCAGGCCATAAGCCGCGCATTGAAGCCATGCACGGCGGCCTGGAAACGGGCTACTTCTACGCCATGAATCCGAATCTGGACATCGTCTCCGTCGGCCCGACGACGCACGCCATCCACAGTGCCGACGAATCGCTGGAACTGGATACGACAGCCCTTCTGGTCCGCATCATTGCCCGGACCCTGGGACGGTTAAAAGAGTAAGATACGTTATACATATGAAAAAGCTGTTGACATCAACGTGCCAACAGCTTTTTTTAGTATTTATTTTCTTCTTCCCGGGAACGGACGAGTTCCATCTGCTTGTAGGAGAAGCGGCCTGTCCGGCCAATGAGTGCGTAGTATAAGGGAATGCCCAGGAGGGCAATGACGGCGGCGCCGAAATAGACGCTGGAAAATCCGTACAGCGGCGCCAGGCCGCCCAACAGGAAGGGACCAATGCCGACGCCGAAGTCGACGAAGACAAAGAATGTCGACGTTGCCAGGCCGATGTGATCCGGCGGCACGCCGTGAATGGCCAGGGCCTGTCCCGACGAGGTGACAGTGCTGTAGCTCAGGCCCAGGAGAATGCCGCCCAGGGCGAAGAGCCAGTTGCTGTCGGCCAGCCCCACCGTGGCCATGCACAGGGCCATGACGACCAGGGTCGGATACATGACGGCATCGCCGCCGTGATGATCCAGGAAGCGGCCAATAATGGGACGGCTGAAAAAGGAGGTGACTGCATAGGTGCAGAAAAAGAGGCTCCCTGCAACAAGGAGATTCATGGTCTGCGCATAGGCGCCGATAAAACTGAGTACTGTGGCATAGCCAATGCCGCAGAGGAGGGAGACCATGGAAATGGGCAGTGCACTGGGAGAAAAGAAACTGTCCCAGCGGACCGATTTCAGCTCTTTCCATTCTTCGGCTGTGCAGTGGTGTTCGGGCACGCGGATCATGGCGGCCAGAATAAAGGTAATGAGGGACAAAATCAGACAGGCATAGAGATTGAGGTAATAGTTTCCGCCGCTGCATAAGGTCATGCCCAGAAAGGGACCGGCAGCTGAGGCCAGCGTGTTTCCCAGAGCATAGTAGCCGATTCCTTCGCCGCGCCGCCTGGGCGGGACAATGGCGCCGACAATGGTGCTGGCTGCCGTGGCGGCAATGCCGTATGCCGCGCCATGGAGACAGCGGACGACCAGGAAGGCCGTAAGGGAGCTGGCAAAAAAGTACAGCGGCACTGAGGCCAGGTAGATGACGGCGCCGGCGAGAAGAAAGGATTTCCGTCCCAGGGCATCAATGACATGGCCTGTCAGGATGCGGAACAGCAAGGCGCCTATAATAAAAATGCCTGATGCCAGACCGGCTTCGCTTACGGCGGCGTTCCATGTATGCATGGCAAACTGCGTCGACCAGAGCATGAGCTGGTACATAATGACATACAGGAGAAAATTGATGATAATGGCGAGAATGAAGTCGCGCGTCCACAAGGCGTCCTTCAATGGCGAGACCTCCTTTTACAGCGAATCAAACAGGTATTTTGTGTCGTAGCTCAGATCCATGTACTGGGCAATGGTGTCGTCGTCAAAGCCGTATTCTTCCGATTTGCGAAGGACCTTGCCCAGGCGCATCTGCATCTTCTTCTTAGACGACACCGGTTCTTCATATTCAATGCGCAGCAGGCGGGCCGCTTCCGACCGGTCTTCAACGTGTACGAACAGGCCCTGATCAAAGGTCAGTTCATAGACTTTGCGGAACGCATGGGGAAGCTGGAAGCCAAAGGGGACAAAGTATTTGTCAATAAAGCCGTTGGCAATGAGAATAGAGCCGGTGTAATCCATGACATGAGACAATTCATACTTTAAGTCGCCTGCCGGCGAGTTGAATGGTTCCGGTGCAATGCCGTCAATGGCCGGCGGGGTCATGCCGTTGTTATTGGTCAGCAGCTTGTGCAGGGTCAGCATCTTGTCGTCGTTAAATCCGAAAATGGCCGTATAGCCGCGCAGACAGGCTTCATTATACATGATGGGATGGAGCCCGAAGGATTCGATGGAAAAAAAGGTGTCTACGTGTTCGATGGCAACGATGCTGAGCTTGAACTGGGCGAAGTCAAAGCCGTCAAAAAATTGGGCGCGCATAAGTTACTCCTGTCTAATCGGCGAATATGGGAACGTTGTTTTCAAAGCGGGCAATGCGGGCCAGCGATTCTACGCGGAAGCCGGCGTCTTCCAGGGTCTTGCGTCCGTTCTGGAAGGTCTTTTCCACGACGATGCCAATGCCGGAAACGGTGCATCCTGCCTGGGCGGCCAGCTTTGTCAGGCCTACGGCAGCGGCGCCGCTGGCCAGGAAGTCGTCAATAATGAGGACGTGTTCTCCTTCATGGAGATAGGCTTTGCTGATGGACGCCGTATATTCTTCCTGTTTCGTGTAGGAGTAAATGGACGCCGTATACTGTTCGCCCTTGGTGAGAAGAGATTTTTTCTTGCGGGCAAATACGACAGGCAGGTTGTGCATGGCCAGGGATACGGCGTAGGCCACGGCAATGCCTGACGATTCGATGGTGACGATGCGGTCCACCGGGCAGTCCTGGAAGCGGCGGGCAAATTCCTGTCCAATATGGGTAATCAAGGTCGTATCAATTTGCTGGTTTAAAAAATTGTCTATTTTTAAAATACGGTTGTCAATGATGATGCCGTCTTCTAAAATACGGCGCTTTAATTCGTCCATGCCGGAACCTCCTGGAAATCGTCTCTCTACTATGGCTGTACAGGGTTTATCAATAATATATCAGTCTAATACGAAACCATAGGCAAGTCAATCAATACAGCGGAATTTCTAATTTACTTATACTGGCAAAACAGGTATACTAAGAACGTAATACCATAGTGGATATATATTTTTAGGGAGGTCATGACATGCAGTCTATTCGACGTTTGTATGTTGCTAAGAAAGGCGTTTTTGCCGATGAAGCGAAACGCATGCTGACAGATTTACAGGAAAATTTGCTGATCAGGGGACTGACAGATGTCCATATTTACCACCGCTATGACGTAGCCGGCCTGGATGATGCCTCTTTTGATGCGGCTAAGAATATGATTTTTTCCGAACCGCCTGTAGACGCAGTCTATGACGAACTGCCCGTACATGACGGCGATACGGTTCTGGCTATTGAATACCTGCCTGGCCAGTATGACCAGCGCGCCGATTCGGCCATGCAGTGCCTGCAGATGCTGACCATGAAAAATGACAGCCTCGTCCGGACGGCCCGGGTCGTCGTTCTGTCAGGGAAGCTCTCTGATGCCGATATTGCGGCTATCAAGCATTACTGCATCAATCCCGTCGAAGCGCGGGAAGCGTCGACAGCGCCGGTTACGACCCTGGAAATGGCCTGGGAACAGCCTGATGCTGTTGCCTCTATAGATGGATTTACGACCATGGACGACGCGGCTCTTCAGGACGTGTCAGCTCATATGGGCCTGGCCATGAGCTTTGATGACCTGAAGTTCTGCCAGACCTATTTCCGCGATGAAGAACACCGGGACCCGACGATTACGGAAATCCGCGTCATCGATACGTACTGGTCCGACCATTGCCGTCACACGACATTTATGACGGAACTGACGGATATTTCCTTTGAAGACGGGACTTTCACGGTGCCGGTACAGCGGGCGTATGAAGCGTATAAGACGACGCGGCAGAAACTGAACCGCCAGAAGCCACAGACTCTCATGGATATGGCTACCATTGCCGTAAAAGAACTGAAAGCTGCGGGCAAGCTGGATAATCTGGATGCATCGGAAGAAATCAATGCCTGCACCATCATTATCCCTGTCGACGTAGACGGCGTGGAAGAAGAATGGCTCCTCCTCTTTAAAAACGAAACCCACAATCACCCGACGGAAATCGAACCCTTCGGCGGCGCTGCCACCTGCCTGGGCGGCTGTATCCGCGATCCCCTGAGCGGCCGGTCCTACGTCTATCAGGCCATGCGTGTCACCGGCGCCGGCGATCCCCGCCAGCCCATCAGCGATACGCTCACGGGCAAGCTGCCGCAGCGCATCCTGACCACGGGTGCCGCCAAAGGCTACAGCTCCTACGGCAACCAGATCGGTCTGGCTACGGGCGAAGTCAAGGAATACTACCATCCCGGCTTTATTGCCAAGCGCATGGAAATCGGCGCTGTTCTCGGTGCGGCACCGCGGAGCAACGTCATTCGTGAAGTGCCCGTTCCCGGCGACATCATCATCCTTTTAGGCGGAAAAACGGGCCGTGACGGCTGCGGCGGCGCTACGGGCTCGTCGAAAAAACATACTGTTGAATCGCTGGAAACGTGCGGTGCTGAAGTACAGAAGGGCAATCCTCTGACAGAACGGAAAATTCAGCGCCTCTTCCGCCGCCATGAAGCGACGGTCCTGATCAAGCGGTGCAACGACTTCGGTGCCGGCGGCGTGTCCGTTGCCATTGGCGAACTGACTGACGGCCTGAATATTAACCTGGATAAGGTGCCGAAGAAATACGAAGGCCTGGACGGTACGGAACTGGCTATTTCCGAATCGCAGGAACGGATGGCTGTCGTCGTCGCTCCGGAACATGTCGATGAATTCATGAAATATGCAGCCGAAGAAAATCTGGAAGCTACCATCGTGGCCGTAGCGACGGATTCGAAGCGCCTGGTCATGCACTGGCGCGGCCAGAACGTCGTCAATATTACGCGGGCCTTCCTCGATACGAACGGCGTTACGCAGCAGCGCAAAGCCGTCGTCGTTGCTCCGGAAGAAAAGAATTTCTTCAAAGCAGCTCCCGTTACGGATGTAGCCAAGGCCTGGCTCGATACGATGGCAACTCTCAATGTCGCTTCCGAACAGGGCCTGGCCGAACGCTTTGACAGCACTATCGGCGCCCGGACGGTCCTCATGCCCTTTGGCGGCAAGTATCAGAAGACCCCTGTAGAAGGGATGGTTGCCAAGATTCCGGTTGTGCACGGCAACACGACGACAGCCAGCATTTTCACTCATGGCTATGACCCCAATATGGCTGTATGGAGCCCCTTCCACGGCGCTCTCTACGCAGTCGTACAGTCTGTGGCCAAGCTGGTAGCCCTCGGCGGGGACCGCAAAAAGGTATACCTGACGATGCAGGAATTTTTCCAGAGCCTGGGGACGAACGAAAAAGCCTGGGGCCAGCCGGTCAGCGCCCTCCTGGGAGCCTATACGGCACAGCAGGCCCTGGAAGTGGCGGCTATTGGCGGCAAAGACAGCATGAGCGGTACTTTTGAAAATCTGACAGTACCGCCGACACTCGTATCCTTTGCCATTGTGCCGGAACATACGAATCATATTATTTCGCCGGAATTCAAACAGCCCGGCAGTGCCGTCCTGCTGTTTGACCTGCCCCGTGATGCAGCTGATGTGCCTGATTTTGCCGTATTCAAGGAAAACTGCGACTTCCTCCATCAGGCTGTTCTCGACGGGAAAGTCCGGGCCATGCACGCTGTCGGCCAGGGCGGCATTGCTGCTGATCTGGCGCAGATGGCCTTTGGCAACGGCATTGGCGTGGAAATAGACGGCTCCCTGGATGTACAGGACCTGTTTGACCTCCGCTACGGCGCTATTCTCGTTGAAACTGATACGGATACGGCCGTTTCCTGGGTACGCCGTCCTCACGTGCGCCGTGTTGGCCTGACCCGTAGCAGCGGCGTCATGGAAGTTGGCAGTGTGAAGATTTCCCTGAAGGATCTGCAGAAAGCCTGGGAAGAACCGCTCAGCAAGGTATTCCCCATTACCTGCAAGAGCGGCAAAGGCGATGCCGAACTGCCCCTCTTTACGACGTACGGACCGCGGCGCAGCGAATCCTTCGGCACACCTCGCGTTTTCATCCCTGTATGCCCGGGAACGAACTGCGAATACGATTCGGCAGCTGCCTTTGAACGGGCCGGCGCCACGGCTGACGTCATGGTACTGCGCAACAACACGGCGCAGGATCTGGCTGAATCCATTGAAGAAATGGCCAAACGCATTGCCAAAGCCCAGATCATCATGTTCCCCGGCGGCTTCAGTGCCGGCGACGAACCGGACGGCTCGGGCAAGTTCATTGCCACCTTGTTCCGCAACCCTGCTCTGGCAGAAGCGCTGGAAACGCTGCTGTACCAGCGCGACGGCCTGGCTCTGGGTATCTGCAATGGCTTCCAGGCTCTCATTAAACTGGGCCTTCTGCCTTACGGCCACGTACAGCCGCTGAAAGATGACAGCCCGACGCTGACCTTCAACACTATTGGCCGTCACCTGTCCCGCATGGTCAATACGAAGGTCGTCTCTGTCATGAGCCCCTGGTTCAGCAACGTCAAGGCCGGCGATGTCCATACCATCGCTATTTCTCATGGTGAAGGCCGGTTCGTCGCTTCGCCGGAACAGATCCGTGAACTGGCTGCGAAAGGGCAGATTGCTACGCAGTATGTCGACCTGTCCGGCAAGGCTACCTATGACAGCGAATACAACCCGAACCAGTCCGTCCTGGCTGTGGAAGGCATTACGAGCCCTGACGGCCGCGTTCTCGGCAAGATGGCCCATACAGAACGGTACAGTGCTCCTGATATCTTCGAAAACATCAGCGGCAACAAACTCCAGCCCATCTTCGCTGCCGGCGTAGCTTACTTTAAGTAAACACGACAGTTGTAGAATACAAAAATTCCCGGCATAGAACACACTATACCGG
>NZ_CATWFF010000034.1 GCF_958350005.1 uncultured Megasphaera sp.
ATATTATTCTATACTGCGTATAAGGAGGGAATGGGTATGCGTATCGGTGAAGGACGGATTACGGAAATTTTGAACAGCGGCCTGGCAAAAGTTCAGGTTCATAAAGATCATTTATATGTGGCTTGCAGCGCCTGCTTCGGTGCCGACCGCGTATATGTACAGGCCTATAATCCTATTGGTGCCCAGGAAGGACAGGATGTACGCTATGAAATTCCAGATCAGCACCTGATTATGAGCTCCTTTATGTGCTTCATTGTGCCCCTCATTCTGGTCATTATCGGCGGGATTCTGGGGTATCAGGCCGGTTCCAGCGTCATAGCTGCTGTCGTCGGTGTAGTCCTCGGCTTTGTCATCAGTTTGGGCATATGGAAATCTTACGGCGCCGCTCTGGGACGGCAAATGGACACGACAGCAACGATTACGGAAGTTATTATAGAGGAAGAAGAATAGGTAGTGAACAGGCAGGGGCCGAAGGGGATACTGCTGATAGATGAGAAGACTGGCAACAGCTGGTCTTCTTTTTTGTCTTTGGTCGTATATCCCTGTAAAGTAAAGCTGATATCGTCAATGAGATGAAGGATAAACAGAATCATGTTGAACCTGTCTGAAATGGATAAAGAATTGGGAATCAGGCCGGTTACATGGTATAATAGTAACGATACCCTGAGTATGTATACAGCCAATATAAGGAGGAACGATAGATGAGTGGATTACATGTAACGTTTTTAGCGCACAGCGGATTTGCTGTGGAAACGGCGACGAAAGTACTGGTATTTGATTATTTTAAAGATCCTGCCGGCGTGGTCAAAGCCTATGCAGCCAGAAATAAGAAAGTATGGTTCTTTGTGACCCACTGGCATGAAGATCATTTCAATCCGGCTATTGCTGATTTTGCCGGCCCGCAGACGCAGTATATTCTCAATGACGGCGTTCATCTGCAAGGTGTGCCGGCACCGCAGTGCCATGTTATGCACGTATATGACAGCCTTACGCTGGAAGATGCGCAGATTACGCAGTACGGCTCGACTGATGAAGGCGGATCGTTCTGGGTGGAAACGGACGGCTACGCTATCTTCCATGCCGGTGATTTGAACTGGTGGCACTGGCTGGGAGATACAGATGAAAATAATGCCGAAGCCAAGGCCAATATAGACCGGGAAATGAAGCATCTCGTCGGCAAGACGGCAGACCTGGCGTTCTTCCCTGTTGATGCCCGTCTGGAAGGGGCCCGGGAATGGGGCGTCATGCGGTTCCTGCAGGATGTGACTGTGCGCAGGTGCCTGGTTCCCATGCATTATTTCGGTGCGCCCTGGACGCCGTCGGCAGCATTTAAACAGAAGTACGGCAATGTGCCCCTGTGGATTCCGCAGCAAAATGGCGACGAAACGGATATAGACTGATACAAGACACTATGCTGACCATGTGGTCAGAGGAGGCGAAGTATGACTGAGTTACATACAGCGGGACTCGTGCGCCGCAGCCAGATTGCCAATTACATTTTGGCTGCGGCAGCGATTCTGTTGCTGCTGGCATATCCGTTTCAGGATTTCTTCTGGGGCGGACTGCTGACCCATCTGGCCGGCGCTGCCCTTATTGGCGGCCTGGCTGACTGGTATGCCGTGACGGCGCTGTTTCGCAAACCCCTGGGGATTTCTTTTAAAACGGCGCTTATTCCCAACAGTAAGGAACGGATTGCCGAAATGGCGCGGCACATGATTGAAAGCGAAATCCTGACAGTACCGAACATGTACAATGTGCTGAAACATCATCCCGTACTGGGGGCGACGCTGGACTATTTACACACGGAAAAGGGATTTCAGTCGGCTGAACGGGTATTTGGGCAGATTCTTAATACCTTTTTGTATACGGTCGATATGAATCTCGTCGTCAAGGCCTTTTCCGGCATTGGCGGCAAGGCCATTGAGAATATTGACCTGGCGCCGATTATGAGCCGGGCTATTAAGATAGGTCTGCGCGGTGAATCGGGCAAAGATTTTCTGGATTTCATGATTCTGAACCTGGAAATGATGATCAAGAGCGACACGATGAAGACCTATATTGGTCAGATTTATGAAGCATCTCTGCGCCAGTACAGCGAACGGAATATTTTCTTTGAATGGGCTATTAAAGCGGCCTTAAAGATGGATGTGTTCAGCCCGGACCACGTGGCGGCAACACTGCAGAAGAAGGCCCTGGCTGTGCTGGAAGAAGCGAAGGAGGAAAACTCGCCGCAGCGGAAAAAAGCGCTCAACTATCTGTGGAAGCAGACGGAACAAATCGAATTTAACGACGAATGGCGCGCCCGCATTGACAGCTATAAGAACCGCATGTACCAGAGTCTGGTTACGCGGCCTGATTCCAAGGAAGCATGGCAGCGCTATGTTCAGAATCCGGACCGGCAGAAGCGGGTTTGCACGGCAGCTGCCAAGTACGTCATCGGCAAGCTGGAAAGCTGGCGGCAAAGTCCCGACCAGATCGAGCAGATGAATCGCACGGCCCTGGCCTTTGCGGCGCGGGAACTGAAGCGCCTTCAGGTCTGGTTCGGCAAGACGGCAGAACGGGAAATCCTCAAATACGACGGCCAGTATCTGGCGCAGCAGCTGGAAAGCAGCGTCTGGTACGACCTGCAGATGATTCGCGTCAACGGGTCTCTTGTCGGTGCTGTCCTGGGCGCCGTCATTTATCTCCTCATGTACAGTGTGAAAGGGGGCGTGTAAGATGACCTATCGTCAGCGGGCCAATGCCATTCTGGCCTTGTCTTTCGTCTGCTTTGCCCTCATTTTCTGGTGGGGGTATACCCATGATGTGACGCTGTGGGAAGAGCTGCTGTTTTTCGTCATTCAGTCGGCCCTTATCGGCAGTATTGCCGACTGGTTTGCCGTAACGGCATTGTTTGACAAGCCACTGGGATTTCCGTATCATACGGAGCTGCTGTACCGAAACCGTACGCAGATTATCGACAGCATTACCCGCATTATTTCGGAAAAACTGCTCCAGCCCAAGATGTGGCAGGATAAACTGTATCAGATTTCCTTCATGGATAAATTCGTGGCCTGGCTCCGCGGCCCTGGAGGACGGAAAAAATTCCGTGCCCTCTTATATGAAGTGGCCCAGCGGGCCTACAGGCATGCACAGAATGGTGATACGCAGGACTCCATAGCCCGTCATATCCGGACGTATCTCAAGCGGCAGCCTTTGGTTTCGTTTTTCCAGGACCGTCTTATTTCCCTCCTGGAAGATCCGAACAGCAAGATGTTTAACGATGCTGTCGGCCTGGGCCGGGAGCTGGTCAACAGTGATGATTTTGATACGCTCCTGGAAGGGCTTATCAAGCAGTGGATGGAAGAATCGAAGCATTCGTCTGTATCCCTCATTACGATTAACAAATTTATCGGCGTCGTCGATACCCATAAAATTGCCAGGGACATTAAGAAAGGCATTGTGTCCTGGCTCGACCAGTGGGAACAGGCCGAAGGAGAAGACCGGGAATGGCTGTGCCGTAAATTTGAGCTGTTTCTGTATTCCATGAATGGTCAGCTGGCCTATGGCGTGCAGAACTGGCAGGATCAGTTTGTCGATTCCCTGCCTATTGAACAGTGGCTCAGTGCAACGCAGCGGTCGGCGAAAGACTACTTTACCCGGGGAGATGCGGGGAAAGAAGAACTGAAAGATCTGCTGGAAGCCCAGTTCCTTCACTACCTGGAATACTGCCGGTCTCATCCGGAAATTAAGGACTGGCTCGATGAACAGATTCGCCGGGCCTGCAACGTCATTCTGGAACATGAACACTCCCTCATTGCCGTCGCTGTCCGCGATGTGCTGACAGGGTTTGACAAACGGCGCTTCAATGCCTTCCTGGAAAGCAAAGTCGGCGAAGATTTGGCCTGGATTCGTATTAACGGCGCCCTCGTGGGCGGTTCTATTGGCTTTGTGGTCTTTGCCTTTCTGCGGCTGTTTTATGAACCTTTTGTCGTACCTTTCCTGCGCAGCCTGTTTTTATAGGGCTGTCGGTTCCCTGTCCTGTAATCGTATTTAAAATTACATGAAGAAAGGACTGCCCTGCCGTCGAGGACGTCTCTGCTGGTGAACAGCGAAGACGGTTCCTGACGTGTGGGACAGTCCCTTTTTTTATGGTATAATCAGAGATATTGCAGAAGAAAAGGAGACTCACAGTATGTCATATGGACGGATTACACCGGAAAATATTGCAGAATTACAGGGTATTGTCGGCGAGAAATACGTTTGGACCGATGTGGATAAATTGATTCCCTATGAGAAAGATGAAGGCGTGGAACGGGAGTATTTCCGCCGCCCTGATGCTGTCGTCCTGCCGGAAACGGTGGAACAGGTGGCGGAAGTCCTGAAACTGGCCAATCGGGAACGGATTCCCGTCGTGCCCCGCGGCGCCGGGACAGGCCTGGAATTTGGCGCTGTCGTCAACGAGTACGGCGGCATCGTTCTCAGCACGGAACGGATGAACCGCATTTTGGAGCTGAATGCCGACGCTATGTACATGGTCGTCGAACCAGGGGTCATTACGGCAGAGCTGCAGAAAGAAGCAAAAGCCCAGGGACTTTTGTATGCCGGCGATCCCTGCAGCGGCGACAGCTGCTTTATTGGCGGCAATGCAGCGACGAATGCCGGCGGCAACCGGGCCGTCAAATACGGTACGACGCGGGATCAGATTTACAGCATCGAAGTAGTCACGCCGACCGGGGAGATTGCTCATTTTGGCGGGCGCCTGAAGAAAACGGCATCTGGCTATCCACTGGAAGACATTATTATTGGCTCCGAAGGGACACTGGGGATTATTACGAAGCTGACCTTGAAGCTCGTGCCCCTGCCGAAATATACTGCCGATATTCTGGCTGTCTTCCCGACTGTCGATCAGGCTCTGTCTCTGGTGACGGCTCTGCCCAGAGCGGGTATTCAGGCGACATGTCTGGAATGTATGGATAACGACGTCATCCGCGTCGTCGAAGCCTATTTGGACGAAAAGCAGCCCTATGCTGATGAAGGGGGCAATTACATGATTATCCAGCTCGACGGCAAGAGCGAAGACGATCTGGATGATATATGCATTGCCGTTGATGACATATGTCGGGCCCAGGGAGCGCTGGAAGTATTCGTAGCCGATGCGGCCAAGGTTTGGAATGCCCGCAAGGCCTTTACGGAAGCGTCGGCAGCCGAATGCCCCGTGGCGGCTATGGAAGATTTCGTCGTTCCGCCGGACCGGCTGGCAGATTTGCTGGATCAGCTGGCAGTCATTGGCAAGAACGTGGGCGTGTGCTTCCGCGGCGTCAGCCATGCCGGTGACGGCAACCTCCATCTGGACGTGCTGCGGCGAGGCTTTGCGCCAGATGAAGAAGAGGCGAAGATTGCAGCTTTTGAAGACGCAGCCTGTGCAGCCGTGTATGGCCTGGGCGGCGCTGTATCGGGCGAGCACGGCATTGGTCAGAAGCGAAAGGCCCTGCTGGCCAAATATGCCGATCCTGTTGCCCTGGAGCTGATGAAAGCCGTGAAGAAAGCCTTTGATCCCAATCTGATTTTAAATCCCGGCAAGATTTTTGATATATAAGGGTCAGTGCGATTCCGGCAGGACTCCTTCGCCGTGAAAGGACGGGATGAAGTCACTGCTGGCTGAGTCTTTTTCCTGAACGAAGCCGTCTTCAATACCGCTGTCAAAGAGGTACTGCTCGGCTTCGTCGTATTCAGCGTCTGTCAGGGGGCGGTTGATTTCCGGATAGTCCGCAGCCTGACCGCAGGGGACATACTGCCGCATCAAACTGAATAGTACCTGGCCGTCATCGAAGTGGTTCCGTACCCAGTCGATGACGGCTTTTGTATTGTCCAGACAGCCCGGCAGGATGAGGTGGCGAATGACGACGCCTTTCTGCAGGATGCCCTGGTCGTCCAGTTCATAAGGGCCGACCTGGTCGTACATGCGGAGAATGGCCCGGGCAGCGACGTCGGGGTAGTCGGCGGCGCCGCTGTACCGTTGGGACAGGGAGGCGTCGCAGTACTTGAAGTCAGGCAGGTAAATCTGGATTTTGCCGGCCAGGCGGTCAATCGTTTCAGTTGATTCATAGCCGCCGCAGTTGTATACGACCGGTACGGGCAGGGGTGCCTCCAGGCTTTCCAAAATGGCCTGCGTATAGGGTGTCGGCGTGACAAGGTTGATATTGTGAGCTCCCTGGCTGATGAGCTCGCCGTAGATGCGGCGCAGACGGGCTACGGTAATGGGAATGCCTGCGCTGCCAGTGGTGCTGATGACGGCGTTCTGGCAGAAGCAGCAGCGCAGGTTGCAGCTCGTAAAGAATACAGCACCGGAGCCGCGGCTGCCGCTGATGCACGGTTCTTCCCAGAAATGCAGGGCCGCCCGGGCGACGACAGGCTGCAGCGACGTATGGCAGTAGCCCGGCATGGGGACATCTGGCGTATAGGTTTCACTGCGTACGACACCGCAGTGACGGGGACAGTCAGTACAACAATATGGGGTGGACATGATGTATTTCTCCTTTATATTTGCAGAATCATTGCTGTTTATTATACCACATACGCTGCCTGTTGAGGATAAACCGTCCATGCCAGACGATAGTACGGTAACGCAAAACAGGCACATACATCGCGTCTGTGACAGCGTGTATATGCCTGATGCAGTGAATTAGTCTTTGTCTTCCTTCGTGTGGAGCCAGGGCATCATGTCCCGCAGCTTGGCGCCGACCTGTTCGATGGGATGTTCGGCGTGCTGACGGCGCATGGCCAGGAAATGAGCCCGGCCGCCGGCTTTGTTTTCCAGGAGCCAGTCTTTGGCAAAGGTGCCGTCCTGAATATTGCTCAGTACTTTCTTCATAGCTGCCTTGCTGTCCTGGGTGACGACTTCCGGGCCTGCCGTGTAGTCGCCGTATTCTGCCGTGTCGCTAATAGATTTGCGCATCTTTGCCATGCCGCCTTCATACATGAGGTCGACAATGAGCTTCATTTCGTGGAATGTTTCGAAGTAGGCGATTTCCGGCTGGTATCCGGCTTCGCACAGCGTTTCAAAGCCGTTGGTAATGAGCTGGCAGATGCCGCCGCACAGAACAGCCTGTTCACCGAACAGGTCCGTTTCCGTTTCTTCCTGGAACGTCGTCTGAATGACGCCGGCCCGGGCGCCGCCAATACCGCGGGCATAGGCCAGGGCAATGTCAAAGCATTTGCCTGTCGCATCCTGTTCGACAGCGAATACATCGGGGACGCCGCCGCCTTCGACGAAGGTACGGCGAACGAGATGGCCCGGTCCTTTCGGAGCGACCATGAAGACGTCTACATCGGCTGGCGGCACGATCTGTTTGAAGTGAATATTGAAGCCATGGGCAAAGGCCAGGGCACTGCCGGCTTTCAGGTTGGGGGCAATTTCGCTTTTATACACGTCAGCCTGTTTTTCATCAGGAATGAGGATCATCGTAATATCTGCTTCTTTGACAGCGTCAGCTACGGATTTGACATCCAGGCCGGCCTTGCGGGCCGTTTCAGCCGATTTGCTGCCTTCATACAGGCCAATGACGACGTCGACGCCGCTTTCCTTCAGGTTCAGGGCATGGGCATGGCCCTGGCTGCCGTAGCCGATAATGGCAACTTTCTTGCCGTTCATAACATCCCAGTTTACATCTTGTTCATAAAATACCTTTGCCATGTCAGTCTCTCCTTTTTCTTCGTACACATAAAAAATCCGTCCCTCAAAAAGAGGGACGGATATAAGATTCCGCGATACCACCCTGCTTCCCGGCGCATTACTGCTGCCGGACGCTCTCTAGCGTACAATCATACGCACTTTCTGTAACGGGAAAGACCCGTCGGCACTTACTGGAATTCAGCACCGCTCGTCAGGGAGGAGTTTCATCTGCCTGCGATTCCGGCTCGCACCAACCGCCGGTTCTCTGCATATCGCCGTACAGACTACTGGTTCCCGTCATACGATGTAGGATATGGCTTTATCGCTTTCTGCTTCAAAGCTTGAGCATATTGTACGAGATTGGCTGAGAGTTGTCAATATATTTTCGTAAATAATTTTAAGAAAAGCACAAGTTAAACGTTAAACAGTTAAGTATTACGTTTAATCTCACTGGCCTGAAACGACATGGCTACTCAGCCGATCCGGTAGGAAGCTGCCAGAGCCTGAATATCATCCTCTGTTACAGGCGGCAGGTCGCTGTGCATGAGTTCTTCAATGGCTTTGGTATCGACGACCCAGCGGGAAAAGGCCAGGTCCTGCAGATGCTGTTTCATGTACGCTGCTGTTGCCTGAGCGGCCTTGCTGTACGGCAGGCTCTGGACGACGTAGCGGAAGTTGGTGCGCAGTACCGCCTGCATAGGCTGTTTCCATACGTCTTCAATGTCCAGAGTATAGTCACATTCGTGGTAGCCGTTGGAAATGGCTTCGCGGCCAATGTCTTCCGTATTTTTCTGGCCCATGTCGAGAAGCAGGTAGTTGTGGAGAAGCTCATGTTCCCACTTATCCCGCAGCGCGTCCCGTTCAGGCAGGATCTGACAGGGATCATCCCGGTACAGGCGGAGCAGATCGAGGAGAAAGCGGAGACGGTGGCGCTTAAAGGTAAAGGCTTCTGCTTTCAGGAAAATGTTCCGCAGCAGGATATACTGATCTGTTTCCTGACGGAAATCGGCGTCAAAATAGCTGAGCGGCGTCTCCTTTGTAATATAGCGCACCAGGGACTGTTCCAGTGAAACCAGCCGAAGGCCTGCGTTTCGGCGTGCTTGTGGGTCGGCCTGTACGTCCAGGCGCTTCCGGTTCAGGCGGTCCATATAATTCAGGCATCCTGCTGTGACGGCCAGGGCACTGAAAGGGCCGTTGTCTTTCTGATGGGAAAAAATTTCTTCTTTATCTGCTGAAGATAATATTGTAGTAGTCATATGCCATTACTCCTGACTGTACGGTGCCTGAAGAGCGTCTTTATTCTGGATGCTGGCGGCAGCGTCTTTGAAATACTCTTTAAAGGACTGGACCCATATGCGTGTCGGGTGGGACAAATAGCCTTTGCTCTTCCAGATGAGCGCCAGTGTCCAGTAAATGTGAGGATCACTCAGGGGGACGGAAACGGCCGATTCCTGGGGGATGCGGCGGCAGATGCTCTGGGGCATGAGAGAAATGCCCAGGCGGCTGGCGACCATCTGGGCCAGAAAGTCCCAGTTACTGGAGCTGCAGACGATCTTCGGATGGGACATAATGGACTGGTAGAACGAGCGCAGATAGGGATTGAGGGCGAAGGCTTTGGTATAAAAGACCAGAGATTCGTCTTTAATATCCTGCAAGGTCAGGTCCTGGCGGCTGGCCAGGGGATGATCAGGCCACAGGACGACTTCCAGCGGTTCTTCGTGGAAAATGAAGAATTCATAGGGAATATCTGTCGTAATGGGCAGGGCAACGAAACCGGCCTGAATGAGGCCGTCGTCAATAGCGGAAATGACTTCCAGAGAGCCTACTTCTTTCATTTCCAGATCGATGCGCGGATAGGAATTGATAAAACTGGCAATAAACGGGGAAATTACTGATGAGCCGACCATGGGCGGCACGCCAATAGCCAGCTTGCCGGCGTTGAGCAGCTGGGGCGACTCCATTTCTTCGTTGAGCCGCGTAAAGTCTTTCATAATATCTTCGATTTTAGGCAGTAAATAGGCGCCCATTTCCGTAAGCTCAATGTTTTTTCCCTTGCGGTCGAACAGGCGGACATTCCAATGGTCTTCCAACGCTTTGATTCCCTTGCTGATAGATGGCTGGCTAATATGGAGGGCCTTGGAGGCTTTAGTAAAACTCTTTTTATGTGCTACTTCAATAAAGTAAGTAAGTTGGAACAAATCCATGACAATGTATCACCTCGCGTTAATAGTCTAATCATACCATATTTACTTGCATAGTAGAATATTATCTGCCTGAAGAGATGGTTTTTTTAGCAGAATTTCACATTGTCCTGTCAGTCCTGTCTATGTTGGATTGGCAAAAGGTTGTATAATAGGGATATACATACGAAGAGAGGAGAATGATAGTGGCTGTACGTTGGATTATGCATGTCGATATGGACGCATTTTATGCTTCTGTCGAACAGCGGGACAATCCGGCTCTGCAGGGCGTGCCGGTCATCGTCGGCGGCCTCATGAACCGGGGCGTCGTGGCGACGGCATCGTATGAAGCGCGGAAGTTCGGCGTCCACTCGGCAATGAGTATGAAAATGGCCCGCCGCCTGTGTCCTAATGGCGTATTTCTGCCAGTGCGCATGTCCTATTACCGGCGGATTTCTCACCAAATACGGCTTATTTTATCGCGGTATTCCCCTTTTATTGAGCCCCTGGCCCTGGATGAAGCCTTTCTGGATGTATCCGGCATGGAACGGATGTATTCTCCGGTCATTGAGATCGCAAAGGCTGTAAAAGAAGATATACGGCGAAAGACAGGGCTCATCGCCTCGGCCGGCATTGGCCCTAACAAATTCCTGGCCAAGTTGGCTTCGGACCTGCAGAAGCCAGATGGGCTCATGTGGATTGAGTATGGCCAGGAACGGGAGGTGCTGCAGCCCTTGCCGGTGAGCCGGCTGTGGGGCGTCGGCAAGGTGACGGAAGAAGCGCTGCGCCATGCCGGATTTCATACTATCGGTGACGTCGCTGTAGCAGGCATGGAAGCCCTGATTCCCGTCGTCGGTAACCAGGCGCACCGCCTGTATGACCTGTCTCTGGGCCGGGACAACCGGCCGCTGGAAGTAAGCCGCCGGCCCAAATCCGTCGGTGGTGAGCATACGTATGCTCACGATTTGCTGACAGAGGCGGAAGTGGATGAACAGCTCCGCCTCCTGGCCAATGAAGTGTCGTGGCGGCTCAGGCAGAATCATCTCATGGGCCGGACAATTACGCTTAAACTGCGGTTTGCTTCGTTTCAGACCCTGACCCGTTCGCTCACACTGGACACGATGGGGACGAATTCGGAAGATCAGCTGTATTTCATGGCCAAGCGCCTGTACCATAAATGCCGTTCCCGCGACCCCATCCGTCTGCTGGGACTGTCAGTCAGTCAGCTTCAGACCCATCAGGTACAGGGCGATTTATTTTCAGAAGATGAAGAAACGAAGGAAAAAGTAGCCGAAGCAATCGACAAGCTGCAGCAGCGCTTTGGACGACAGGCTATTATGAAAGGCTTTTTATGGGAAATGTCCCACGAAAAAGAATAAAAAATGAGTATAAAGGGAGTAGATGAATTATGGCAGTATTTACGGTGGCAGCACATACAGGAACGAATTGCAATGGCTATATCGCTTATAATACGGATACGAAAGACCTGTCCGTATGCCTTCACGATGATGAAATAAATGAAAAAGTCAGACAGTATTTGACGGTAGAACAGGCTATGCACCGGTTTGTGTCGCTGTCGCAGTACGAAGTAGTCAGTGCCGTGCCGACATCGAGTGTGGAAACGCTGAAACTGGCACTGTGCTATATCTGGCTGGCTCTGGGTGTGCACATCGACTGGAGCCGTCCCGTAGAGGTATAAAGCCATATCTGGCTGGTTATCCACAAGGTATCCACAATTTTGTGGATAACCTGTGGCCAGAATGTGTATATGATGTAAAAAAGGCGTAAATACGCCATGCATGGATGTGTATATATTGAAGTGCCACAGTGTGTGTTTGTGGATAAGTAGAAGCAAAATCAGCAAAACAGGTGTTCGATACGTGCTGAAAATGGCGTAAATACCGCATTTATATGAAATGTGGATAGTGCATAAACCATGTGTATAAATGATAGAAAAATGTGGATAACTTAAAATGCGTATTTGTCCACAGGCAGGTACTGACAGTCCTGCTCCAACATACATCCAGGTTAGGATGACAGAGGTGATAGAGACAGATGAAAGCAATTATTGACGGGTTACTGGTCCTGCCCCACGAAATCGTAACAGGTCAGGTACTGATGTACGAAAAGGATATTTGGAAAATCGTGCCGCGCCGTCAGTTCCGGGCCGGCATGTGCACGGAGCTGATCGATGCCAATGGCGGGTTTGTCGTGCCGGGATTTATTAACGAGCACATTCACGGCTGTGCCGGCGCTGATACGATGGATGATGACGATCAGGCTCTGGCAGCTATGCAGAAGGCTCTGCCGGCAACGGGCGTGACATCTTTCGTGCCGACGACAATGACGGCAGCCCGTCCGGCTGTCGAAAAAGCACTGGAACGGATCCGGACGGCCATGGCAGCTGACCGGGAAGGGGCACAGATTCTCGGCGCTCACATGGAAGGGCCCTTCATCAGTGCCGACTATAAAGGCGCCCAGGACAGCACGTATATTGAAAAGGCAGATTTTTCCTGGAT
Source organism: uncultured Megasphaera sp. (assembly GCF_958350005.1). Taxonomy (GTDB): domain Bacteria; phylum Bacillota; class Negativicutes; order Veillonellales; family Megasphaeraceae; genus Megasphaera. Next base: position 12,354 of record NZ_CATWFF010000034.1, read on the forward strand.
TGCGCCGTATGCCGATACTGTCAAGATCGTTACGCTGGCGCCGGAAACGCTGCAGTCCAGTCGGTTTCTGGAAGAATGCAGCCGTCATGGCATTGTCGTATCTTTTGGACACAGCGGCGCGACCTATGAACAGGCTGTGGAAGCATCTCAGCTGTGTTCTGTCTGTCATGCCACCCATGTGTACAACGCCATGGGACCCTTTCATCACCGTCATCCCGGCCTTATCGGCGCGGCCCTGGCCAATCCGGATATTCACTGCGAACTGCTCTGCGATGATATCCACGTCCATCCGGGAGCGCAGAAGGTTCTGTATCAGGCCAAAGGCCGGGACGGCATTATTCTGGTGACCGATTCCATGCGGGCCTGTCTGCTGCCAGACGGCGAATCGGAATTAGGCGGACAGAAAGTATTTGTACAGAACGGGCAGGCCCGGCTGGCCGACGGCACGCTGGCCGGCAGTACGGCAGCCATGAACGACGTGATCTATCATTTCCTGGTCAATACAGGCGCATCTCTGCCTGATGCCGTTGCCATGGCGACGATCAATCCGGCCAAGGATCTGGGCGTATACGACCGCCTGGGATCACTGGAAGAAGGCAAGCAGGCTGATATGGTCGTCCTGGACAGCACGGATTTTCACGTCAAGCAGACCGTCATTGCCGGCAGCCTGGTATATAACGAAGACGATAATCGTGCGAACTAGCCGGGAATCATTGGCGGCTATGCCATTGATATGCATAAAAGATATACATGACATGATATAACTATGCCGTCAGTTTATGGCAAATGCGTTGACAACAGGAAGAAATATTGTAGAATAGGACTAACGTAAGGAGGCAGCATACGGCCTGAAAGGGGATGAATGAGATGGTAAGCATACTGTGCAGTGTCGTATTGGGAGCTGTTTTTGTATATGTCGGCCAGGGGCTGGTTCGCACTGTCTCTTCGTTCCTGGACGAACGGTGTGCAGCTGAAACAGAACACTATAAGGAAGTGCCGCAGCGGTATCGATAGGCTGCACGCACAGATGAAAAAATCGTATTCCTGCCGAAAAGGGATACGATTTTTATTTATGTCTTCCAAAGGCGGTGTATGGAGTGGAAATCAGTCTTATTTTACTGCAGGAAATTTTCAAACTGTTCCTCATCATGGTTATGGGCTTTGTCCTCATCCGGACAGGGAAGCTGAAAGCATCGGACGGCCGGGCTCTGTCCATTTTGCTGGTTTATCTTATTTTGCCCTGTGTCATCATTCATTCTTTCCAGATCGAGGCAGAAGATCAGGTCAAAACAGGGCTGCTCTTTGCCCTGGGCGCGTCTGTTGCCGTTCACGTCATCTTTATTATCCTTACGGCCCTGCTGCGTCCGGCGCTGCGGCTGAAAGCCATCGAACAGGCTTCGCTCATTTATACCAATGCAGGTATTCTCGTCTTTCCCCTGATTATTGCGCTGCTGGGGACACAGTACGTCATCTATCCCTGTACGTATATGGTGGTCCAGCTGACGCTGCTGTGGACCCATGGCAGCCATTTGCTGTGTGAACAGGGGGAAGTACACTTTAAGAATATTATTGGCAACATTAATATTTTGGCTATTATTGCTGGTGCAGTCCTGTTTATATTTCAGATCAAAATTCCGCCCCTGCTGGATCAGACCATGAACAGCGTAGGCATGATGATTGGTCCTGTAGGCATGCTCATTACAGGCATGGCCATTGCTGACTGCAACTTGAAGGAAATCTTCTGTAAGCTCCATAACTACCTGCCTGTACTGCTGCGCCTCGTAGCCTATCCCTTTCTGCTGGTAGCTATCTTTGCCGGACTCCATATGGCCTCGTTTATTGACGATGGCAAAGCCGTTCTCATGACGATCTTCATTGCGTCTATCACACCGACGGCGGCAGTTGTCACGTCCATGGCCGAACTGTACGATCAGGATCCGACGTATTCGGCAGAATTGTGTGTCCTGTCTACGGTCCTGTCTATTGGCACCATGCCGGCTCTGGTATTTGTATTCCAATAT